>JAUIDY010000221.1 GCA_030428385.1 Rhodothermia bacterium
ATGTGAATGCTTCCGTGAACGTGCGGGCCCGCGATTCGGATACGTACGCCCAATCCTACTCAGACTCGTCCGTGAAAACCTGGGATTATGGAGCTGTCATGGGCATCGGCACTGATATAGTAGTTTCAGAGGAACGCCTGCGCGTTGATGCCCGCTTCCTGCTGGGCCGAGCCAACGTCCGCTCCGTAGACCCCCCACTGCAGAATGTGGGTTTTTCGTTACTCTTCGGAATTGCTTTTTAAGTCTGTTCTGCGAAGTGGATTATCCTGACCGAGCAGGCAACGCCCGAATCAGTTGTATCAGCGCATTTGCCATCCGCAATCCCTGCTTCGGTCTGGGATCAAGGTCAACTTCAAGGCTGAGGGGTCCTTCAAACCCTTGGGCGTTTAGCAGGGCCAACTGCTTTTTCCATCCCACCTCTCCCTCGCCAAGCAGTTGCGGCTGCCAGATTCCTCCCTGCTCAACACCATCAGCGCAGCGCACCAGCGATACCCATTTCGAAAGCGCCATCAACCCGTCCGTGGGGGACTCTCCTGCCCGAAGAGCAGAAGTAGGACTCCATGCCGCCTTCACAGCTGGATGTGCCACCTCGGTTAATAGCATGGCCAACGCAGCCCCTGTTTCTACCGCCATCCCCGTCTCGTTCAAGACACACAGCTCTACTCCTCCTTTTTGAGCAATATCACCAGCACGATGAAGCGCGGTCACGATGGATTCCCGTCCTGAAGTGTTCCCGCCCTGAAACGCCGAAACAATTACTCGCGAACATGAAATACGACGACAAAACCGAACCGACTCGGAAAGTTGTGCAATTTCATTAAACCAAGTAGCCCTATCGCTTGCATCTCCCTCAAACATACCAGGCACGATAGCACTTACTGTGAGTTCGTTGTCCTGAATGATACGTTGGAGTTTTGCTTCATTTACCTGAGGTACCCGGTCACGTGCGCCTCCCACAGTTCGTAACTCCATGCCATCCAAGCCCCACAACAAGGTATAATGCACCATGCGGCGGAGGTCACTGGTGACGGTATCGGTAAGCCAGGATATCTCCATGTTTAATTGCGTGACATATTTTCGCTAAGGGTTGTAAGGTGCCAATAGCGAATCGGTGAATGCAGGTACGGCCTCCGTAGCTACGGCTTCCTGAAAAAGCAAAGCGTATGCTTGCTCGGCGAGACGTAATGAATGTTGTATCTCTTCTTGCATGGATATTCCAGTCTCAAGAGGCTCAGTAACAACAGTGTCCGCAACAGATTGGGCAGGAAGCGGAATGAAGGATATTCCTTCCCCCTCTACGAGGGCGGCCACTTGAGAGATAGATTCTGATCGTATCCCAACATAAATCACCGAACGGGTTTTCTCCAAAGACCACATGGGGCGTGCTAAATACTCCCGTAGACCTGCATGACCTGTTTGGCTGCCCGACCAAAAGGCAAAGAGCACCGTTCTTCCAGGTACCAGCCAATGGCGGGAAAATGTGGCTAATTGACGCGCCACTTCTAACCCCGCTGCAGCTCCTGTTCCTGATTCGTTGGCACCGGTTTGGTATATCGAAGGCAGCGCATCCACATCCGCACAAATGAGCACCAACTCATCGGCCAAAGCTGGATGTTTCCCGGAGACGTATCCCATGAGATTTAGTGCCCCTGCATATGGCAATGTTTGGGTCTCAACCTGCACGCCCACCGGATACGTAAGCGTCCAGACCCCTTGTTCTTGCTGGAGCGAACTTCCAGCCTCAGGATCTGCAACACGAAGCTGATCCCAAGTCTCCTTCTTAATCTGAATCACCAATAAGTCTCGAATAGGGTGTGCATAACTTTTTGCCTGTAGTTCGCCAACCAAAAGAACCAGCCTCACGCCGTCGTCTCTCAGTTCTTGCAATCGGGTCGTAGTTCCTTTGCCCAAAGGAAGTGCAACGGCTCTTGTCACAGAACGTGTGCCCTGCAGAGGATCCTTATTGGTCTCCCAGCCTACCCTCGACACAAACACTCGTCCACGGTCGCTTCGTCCATCAACCCGAAACGGCTCGTCTTGACGCATCAGCAAAGTATCCCCATTTACAACCTGCATCAACCATCCTTGCGCACGATGCAGAGGCGTCTGGTAAATCACCCGAAATTCCGAACTCAGGACGGGTTGCAACTTAAATTCTGCCATTCGGGCGGCGAAGTATGCTGCAACATTGGCAAATCCATCCGTTCCCGTTCCACGAAACCCAGCAGCGGGAGCATTAAGTACGCGAAGGTGACCACGAATCTCGTCGCTGCTCCAAATAGGACGCGCCGGAGAAGGCTGCTGTATCTCATCTGATACAGTTAAGGAGCCACACCCCTGAAGTGCGAAGGTGATTAATCCAAGAAGCGCCCCGAGAGAAATACACTTAACCCAGATTGAGATGCTTGCATGCGGGTATATGTATGAACTAATCCCAACATATGCCGTTGATTTTCTCCGGGATATGCCCTCTGATAAGCGCAGTGCTTTTTGCCCATGCAGGAATGGTTTATTGCCCACCATGTCGCCCGCTTCTGATCATATTGACTCCTTAATTCTGGAAATTGACGGATCTCTCCGGCGGTTGACGGTATTCAGCGGGGTGTTGATGACCGTGGTATCTTCTACCCTCCTGTTTACAACGGCATCCCTCGTGACTCGACTGCTTCTGGCGGGATTCCTTGTCCTTTACCTCGCAAATAAGGTACGACAGTTTCTCCTTCAAACGCGAAGCGTGAACCAATTACGGCTAGAAAAGCAATTTATTCAACAACGCCTACGTGTATCCGTATTGCGTCATTCTTTCCAGGAGGCTCATCATTTATGGCACCGCAGTGCCCTCTGGGCAGGCTTGAAAGGTATACTTAGTATGGCATCCATATCTCCTTCCACCCTTGAGTCATTTTATGCTGCGCGCCTTGCACCCTTTTTTAGGTTTTCAAGAGGGATCGACCTTCTTTTCCTCCTGCTGATCCTCGTTATTTGGACGAGTGAGATCCTTACAACTCGGTTTCCCGTTCTCCTTTTGCTTGGCTGTATTCCCCTCTTAATAATATTTGCAACCGATATACAGGCCCTGCTCTTATCCACCGCTATCTGTGACAAGCAAACACTTCTGGTTAAACACCTTACAACATGGACGGAGAGCTATCTAGAATGGATGGATACTTCCTCTACTCAGCCCTACCAGCATACGGTGTTGTACAGAGCCTTTCATCCAACTGGGCACATCTGACCTTTCCCTCTGGGACGCCAGACGTCGGGTGGAGGCCTGGCGTCGGGACTACAATCTGGTGCGTCCACACAGCAGCTTGTCCTATGCCACGCCGCAGGCTTATCTTGCGGCTCATCTCTCAAAGACCGCTGTACTAAACCAGGGGTAAGGTCACTTGCATAAAAAAGGGAGCGCCTTTCTTAGAAGACGCTCCCTTGCTCCATTTTAGCTTCTATTTCTACCGCTGTTCCTCTTCAAACTCTTCCTTGGGATAGACCACCTCGTTGGGCGCATTTTCGTCGATCACCCGAAGGGTTTCTCGGCGATCCCGGCGGCTTTGTTCAAGAAGTTGACGTGGGAATGGTCGTTCGGTACGGGCACGGAGCGGGTCGACCAGTTTTGCCTGTAATAAAATGAGCAGTTCACGCTGCAACATGGTGCGTTGTGTAACGCCCGTCAGATAACGAATGCCAAAGAACCAACCAGGTAGGTCTTTCAGGAACGGAATGCCTTTCCGATCCACCACTTCGTCCGTGGTGTACAACCCGCCAATAATCGCTTGTTCGCCATCCAGCAACAGCAGTTGGGTCTCCGCCGTGGTGATGTCCACGATAGGTCCCGCGGTGGAAACTTGTCCGTTGGAGTTATCCACTCGTACGTTCAGATGAATGAAGTCGACCAAAGGCGATCCGGTTGAATCTGCAATAGGTTCGGTGATTACTGTAGGCGTAACCTCAATGATGATCCCCGTTTGAACAAACTGGGTAATGGTATTTCCCGCGAAGTCGCGCGTCACATACGGGAGGTCGGTACCTATTTGAATCCGGCCTTGTTCGCCACTCTGAACAGATACCCTTGGGTTGGCGAGGGTTTCACCCATCCCTTCGCGTTCGATAAACCGAAAGAGGCTTGTAAGCGTTCGGACATCATAAATGTCTGGGGAAATAATACTTGCTTTTTCAAGAGCATCCGCTAATCCATCAGCTTCCACAAAAAATCGTGGTATTATAGACGTATTAGTGTTATT
>JAUIDY010000080.1 GCA_030428385.1 Rhodothermia bacterium
CGATGATGATGCGTTCGGGGTAACCTTGGCCGCTGTAGCTAACCTCTAGCTGGTGGGCATCGCGCTGCTGGGCATCGGCAATGATGGTGAACAATTCCTCGATGGTGGGCACATAGCTCAGTTCATCGAAGGGCAGCGGGTCGCCGGTTTCAAGCACAAAACCATCAACAACTTCGCCGTCGCGTACGGTAATTTGCACTTTGCCGATGAAGCCGCAGAAGCACAGCTTCTGGTAGAGGAAGCGGTAATTTTCCAGGTTTTGCTCGGTCCAGCGGCGCTCCGCATCCTGTAGGTCACGTACCGGACCGTCGTCGCTGCCAATAAGCGCACATCCAGAAAGGCTGAGGCCAAGGATCAAGAGCAGACCCGTCCCGGCCACCGTAAAAGGGGAGTTGTTCATGTGAGGGCACCCGTTGATGAAGCCAGAGGAGCTGCAAGATCCGTCAGGAAAGCCTTGCGCACCCCTTCATTTTGGCCGAACGGTTGTGGAAGCGTGCCCGGTCGTCGAAGCGGACGGGTCAGCGCTGTGCGGAGACGAACTGGCTCTCTAACGGGCGCGGGTAGATGTAGCGGTCGTAGCTGCCCCGCGACACGCCCCAGCCGACGCCGACGCCGGAGCCAAGGATGATACCACCTGCGGCAAACCGCGAAACAAAGCCTGCCTCGCTCAGCAGCGCGTCGTCTTTTTGCTTGCTCAGCAGCAGCGCTCCTGTGGCCGTGCCCAGCAAAACGCCGATGCCCGCGCCAAACACCGCGCCTTGCACCGCGCCCCGGTCGGGCCGTTTGTAGCTGATCGCGGCCAAGTCTTGCGTATGTGCTGTTCGCAGCCGGTCCGTCATCAGGTCGATCCAGGCCGTGGAGTCGGGCACGATGCGCAGGGCCACCGAGGGCATGGTGCGCCCGTCGGCCAGTTCAATCTCTACTTCTTTCCCTTCCAGGGAATTATGAACGTCTTCGAAAGCATAGGTGCCTTCGGGGACCGCCGTTTCTGGAGTGATTTCGCGCGTTTGGGTGCAACCCGCAAAGACCAGAACCAGCGCCAGCAAACTACCAATACGAATGTTCATCCAGCCCCTCTTTGGTGTACAGATACTGTGGTTAACAGAAAGATAGGAGGCAACGCCGCCTCCTGCAAAGAAATCGGCCAAAGAGGCGTGGGGTTTAGGCACGCCCCGATATTTTGCATAGTCTGCATGATCGGCCTTCTTTTTCCTTGCACAACCGCTGCATTTTGGCGATCCTGCTTCACAAAAGCAATGCTTCCCGCCACGGTATAATGAGACAGTGTTTATTTTTTGCGATGGTCATCGGTTTGTTCGGACTGGTCGCCTGCGATGGGGGGAGCGATGACGACAACCCGGCTAGGCTGCGCTTTTTGCATGCCGCCGCGCCAGATGTGGTTGATGGGCTGGCTGACTTGGATCTCCTGGCCCGTCTGGATTTTGGCGAAACGTCGGCGTATCTGGAGGTCGACCCGGGGTCGGTGCGGCTGGAGGCAGAAACCACCGTCGGCGGCAACCCGGTGTTCTCAGAGGTGCTGCAGGTGCTGCTGGAGGCCGACTCGGCGTATACGGCGGTAGTGACGGGGGAAGAAGACAACCTGACCCTTATCCTGAGCCGCGACCCACGGACCACTCCAGCCGGGGGGCGTGCGCGTGTGCGGGTGGCCCACGCCGCCCTTTTAACGGGCACGCTCTCGCTCGAAATCACCGGCGACGAGGCCGCCAATGACGGCACCGTGTTTCTGGATGCGACGTCGTTGCAGCCCGGCGAAATCTCGACGCCCGTGTTGCTCGATGCGGGCGCGTATGCGGTGTTCATTGACGAGGTCGACGGGGCTGACGACACGGTGGTGCGTTCGACCCTTTCGCCGGGGCAAAGCTACCTGCTGGTGGTGACCGACGCCCGCAGCAGCCGCACCCTCGATGTGGTTGTTGCTACCGGTCCTTGAGGCCAAAGGTGGAGCCTCCCCCGTAAATCTCCTATCTTGCTACTCCCACGCGCATTTCTGCTTCCATACGGAGGCAGCCCGGCCCCTTTTAGCTGCTTGTCTATGGCAAACGATTCATGGTCTGAAATAGAGGCCATTCTTCATCGCGCCCTCGATCTGGAGGAGGAAGACCGCGCGGCGTATCTGGAGGAGGCGTGCCCCGACCCGGCGTTGCGCCGCGAAGTCGAGTCGTTGCTCGACGCCAGTGAACACGTAGAGGCCGAAGGGTTTATGGGGGATGTGGCACCGGGCGGCGTGCAGTTCCTGCGGCTTTTTTCGGAAGAAGACGAAAAAAACACCCTGCAGGAAGGGGCCCAGGTAGGCGTGTACGAGATCCAGCAAGCCCTGGGGCGGGGCGGCATGGGGGTTGTCTATCGGGCCCGCCGGATCGATGGAGCCTTTGAAAAAGAAGTGGCCCTCAAGGTCATCAAGCGCGGGATGGACACCCATGAGGTGGTGCAACGCTTTCATTATGAGCGGCAGATCCTGGCGCGGCTTCAGCACCCGAACATTGCCCTGTTGCTGGATGGCGGGGTCACCGAGGATGGACGCCCGTACTTCGTCATGGAGTATGTGGACGGCATCCCGATTGACGACTATTGCGACACTCACAAGCTCGGTCTGACCGACCGGATCCACCTGTTTCAGACGGTGTGCGACGCGGTGCAATATGCCCACCGCAACCTCGTCATCCACCGCGACCTCAAGCCATCGAACATTCTTGTGACGGCGGATGGTACGGTTAAGCTACTCGATTTTGGGATCGCCAAGGTGCTCGACCCCGATTGGGAAGCAGAGAAACCGCTGACGTATACCACCACACACCGGCTGACGCCCGAATACGCCGCCCCCGAGCAAATCCGCAACGATCAGGTGACCACCACCACGGATGTGTATGCACTCGGGATTATCCTCTACGAAATCCTCACTGGGCACCGTCCGTATCGGTTTGCCAGCCGCAGCTTTTCCGACATCGAGCACACCATCTGCGAGCGGATCCCAGAGCGCCCCAGCACCATTGCCCGCCGCACGGAGACGTTTGGCAAAACCACCCTTACGCCGGAAGAGGTGAGCGCCCACCGGGCCACGGAGCCTGGCCATTTGTCGCGTTTGCTTTCCGGTGACCTCGATGCCATCACGCTCAAAGCGCTGAAGAAAGAGCCCGAACTGCGCTATGTGGCGGCGGCCGAACTCAAGGCGGATCTGCAAAACTACCTCGATGGGCTCCCGGTTTTTGCGCAGGATGACACCGTACGCTACCGCCTGCGCAAGTTTGTGGGTCGTCACCGCGCGGTGGTGGGGATGGCCCTTGCCACCATTTTGGCCCTGGTGGTGGGGATTATCAGTACCACCTGGCAGGCACAAGTGGCCCAGCGCGAAGCCGCGCGCGCCAATCAGGAAGCCCAAACGGCGGAGGCGTCGCTGGGCGTACTGGTTGATATCTTGGAGAAAGTAAATCCCGAAAGTCGAGGCGGAGCCACGTTTACGGCCCGTGATCTGGTGAACAACACCCTGGCCAAGCTGGATGAACTGGCCGAAGAGCCGCAGGTGCAATCCACCCTGATGAATGCGCTGGGGCGGGTGTGCCTGGGCGTAGGTATGGTGGACCTGGCCGACTCCTTACACCAGGCTGCGCTGGAGATCCAGCGCACCGAGCGGGAGCCCGACCAAGAGGAGGTGGGCGAAAGCCTGCTGCGGCTGGGGAACGTGGCGTTGCGGCGGGGACAACTTGACGTGGCCGATTCGCTCATCCACGCCTCGTTGGCCGTACGCCCGAATCATGCGCCCACGCTGAATGCACTCAGCATCCTGTATCTGAGTTCGAACCGCCTGGAGGAAGCCATTCCTCCCCTGCAACAGGCCATTGCGGCAGATCCTACCTACATCAATGCCATGGTGAATCTGGGGGGTGTTTATTACTACCTGGAACGTTGGGATGAGGCCCTGGCACAATATGAGCGCTTGCTGGCGGTGCAGCCCAACGAGGCGACCTATTCCAACGTGGGCACCATCTACTATTTTCGTAAACACGACTACGCCGAGGCCGCCCGGTACTTTGAGCAGGCCCTTGCCCTCAACGATCAGAATTATAATATCTGGGGGTATCTGGCGTCGGCGTATCAATGGACGCCCGAACTGCGCCACAAGGCCGATGACGCCTACCGCCGCGCTATTGCCCTAGCCGAAGAGTCCTTGCGGGAAGTTAACCCAAACGATGCCCAGGTACTTGTGGTGGTGGGGACGTATTACGCGGGCCTGGGCGACAGCACGTCCGCCGCGCAGTACCTAGAGCGCACCCTGGCGCAAGCGCCCACCGACTTTAACACCCTGTTCGATGTCGCCTTTACCTATGAGGTGCTGGGAAACCGCGAGCAAGCCCTTCATTATATGCAGGCTGCCATTGAGGCGGGTTACCCCGTCGCCGATATTCAACAAGAGCCTCGGCTGCATCAGATGCACGAAGATCCGCGCTTTGTGCAGATGGTGGCGGGAATCGTAACCAATTGAGCAAGGGATACAGATTGACTTGGCTGATAAATAGTTCTAGATTTACCCTTCACTTAACTTTCATTAAATGGGTGGGAAAGTCCAATGGCGAATACAACCTTGTATCTTCGTTATCAAAACAACACATGGCAGGTCACCGATAAGAACGGCAATCTGGCACCAGCCCCTCAGTTAGATGCGGGTGATTCGGTAACATGGCGCGGCACCGATGGCGCGGGGGCCTTTCAGTTTCCGAGTGATGACCTTTTTTCAAACCTGAATGATTATACGGCCAGTGTGGCCGAAGGGGGAAGCCTTCAATTAACCCGTGCCAGTTCGGCAGGCGCCGAAGGGCCCATTGTTTATTCGGTGTATTGCACGGCAGCCGGGCTTCCCGGTGGATATGCCGAAGGCGGCTCGCCTCCCAAAATCATTTTCCTTCCTAGCTAATCTGCTTCTTAAGGACGAACGAGTACCACCTGTGCCCGGTCGGCCAGCATTACATGGCGTAGGAAGGTGCGCAATGCGTCATAGTCAGAAGCTGCAATACGTGGCTCCCGCACTTCCAGTCGGCGGCGATACACCAGCGTGTCGTCGCCGATTTCTATATTGGCGTGGTATGTGGCAAAGGATTCGGTGAGTGAGACGGGGTCGGGGACGGCTTCGAGGACGAAGCCGGGTGGCAGTTCGTAGCGGATGGTGTCGGCCTGCACCAGCGCATAGGGAAAGAGCACCACCGGCTGCGTGCGGGCTTCTTCCGCCGGAGGAATGTACGACCAGCGGTTCATCAGGTGCGGCTTGAGGAACAGGCGCGACCCGGTGACAGAGGCATAGCGGGGTACCTCAAGGGACAGGTGGAGCATGGCCTCGGCCTGGCGGGCCTCTACGCCGCTGAAATCTACGCTTTTGATTTCGAAGTTGGCCAGGTCCAGGTTGTCGTGGAGCCAGGCTTCCCGCTCGCGTCCGGTGGCCTGCGCCAGGGCCCGGGTGACATAGTCTTGCTGGTTGCCCGTATAGCGCGTCTGCACCTCGGCGCTGGCGCTTCCGCCCAGTGTTAGCTTCACGGTGGCATGGCGAATGCGCTGGTTGTCGGCGCTGGTGCTGCGGGGCGTGCGTACGAGTTCGCTGCCTGCCGGGCGCACGACTAGGGCATGGCGGTCTTCATTGGAGGCTCCGATGTGGCCAAACGGCATCGTCTGGCTGGTGCATTCGAGCCACAGCGGTTCGCCATCGAGGGGCACATGCAGGATGACGTGGTTGAACTGGCTGCTGGGAAAATGAGGCAGCACTTCGGGGGCCCGCATCCCGTTGTTGATGAGGGCGGGAAACGAGGGAATGCCCGCAGCTTGCAGCAAGGCCCGCATGTAATTCGTGAGTGCCTTGCAGTCGCCATACGAGCGCTCGTGCACATACGCGGCGTCGTAGGGTTGCCAGCCCCCGAGCCCCAGTTGCACGCTGACGTAGCGGGTTTTCTCTTGCATGTACGTATACAACTGCCGTGCCTTCTCGCGGTCGTCTGTTATCCCTTCCGTGAGGGCTTGCACCTCGGCGCGGGCGGCGGCGGGGAGTACCTCCACGCCGCGCCCCTGGGCCAACTGGTGGTACCAGCGCCCGAAACTTTCCCACGAGCTGAGGTCGCCCCGTGCGCCTTCAATCTCGAACGCGGCGGGGGCGGTGTGGACGGCGATGCGTTGTTCCTGCCACGAAGGCCCCAGCGGCTCAGCCTCATACGCAGGCAAATCGCGGAGCGTCCAGACCAACCGCTGTTTGTTGCGGACGTTGGTGATGATGGGTTGCTGGTCCATGCCGCGGACGTCATACCGTGCTTCCATGCTGCGGGGGACGACCACCTCGAAGGTGGCCAGCATGACGGGCACATTGGTTTCCTGGGGGTACCAGGTGGGCCAATTGAGCAAGCCATCATAGGCCACCTCGTATTCGTACTCCACGGTGTAGGGATAGACGTTGTGGTACAGCGCCCCGATGCGCACGCGGCTGTCTTCATACAACGAATAGCCCGAGATACTGCTGTGGTCTTCGGTGTCTTCTTTTTTAAGCTGTCGGATCTGTTTGTCGTTTGCATCCAGCAGCCTGCCGGAGAACGTTTTCAGGTGCCGCAGCCGGTCATCATAGCCCACACCAAACACGCCTTCTTCGCGCCCGTCGGGGCCCAGAATCGTGACCACACGCCGGACATGGAGGGTTCCTTGCCCGATGTTTTCGACCGTAAAGCGGGTTTCTTCGGCGCGAACGATGGCATCGGGCAGGCGCGCTTCCGATGCCACGAAGCCTTGTCCGTGGACCGGGATTACCAAAAAGATGCACCAACAGGCCGAAACGAAAAAGAACGGCTTAAAAAAGCGAGGCATTTGCCCTATTGGTCTTCTTGAGCAGAGGGGGGCGGTGTTTCCGGGACACGGCGCAAGACCAACGGTTCTTGCTGAATCGAAATCATGCGCTCGTAAAAGGCTTGCAGGTCGGCGTACGCATGGGCGGGCACGATCGTTTTGTCGATCCGCAACTGCGTGGTGATGGTAAGCCGGTTTTCCTCCTGTTGCACAATGCGCTCATAGTAGCCGCCCTGGAGCGGAAGGCGGGCCTGTTTATTCAACGGCTGCTCTTCCAAGGCATAGCCTTCCGGAAGGGTCAGGTGGAGCGTGTAGTTCTGGTCAACGCGGCGGGCGAAGTCCACCGGGAACGAACGCTCGGGCAAGGTAAACGGGTTTTCTGTGATCCGGTCGATGACAAGGGGATTGAGGTAAAGGAAGTCGCCCGCCGCCTGCGCGTAGGCCGGTACGGTGATGGTGGCTTCTTCAACGAAAGGCGTGATGACGTCGTCGTTGGTGATGGCGAAGTCTTCCACAATCACGTCGTCGAGGTCGGCCAACAGGTCATCGCGGATGAAATCACTTTCTTCTTCCACCTCTTCCAGGTCGATGCGTTGGTCGAGGGCGGCGTATTGGGTGTTGGAGGCGCTAATGGTTGCGGTCAGGGTACCTGTGGCATCGACGGTGGCGTCGACGGTTACGTCGCGGGCGTAGCGGCCCGTGGACTGGATGGGAATCCAGCGGGCGGCATCTTCTTCCACCATCCATCCCGCGCCGTTGAGCGAACTGATGGAAAGCAGGTCATAGGGGCGGTTTTTGTTGGTGGGATCCATCAGATACCGCTCCCCGCCCACGATGGCGCAGGCGAGCAGGTCGTTGAACTGATCCAGGATGGGATACTCGCGGATGATTTTGCCATTGCTTCGGGTGCTGATGAGGACGGGGTAGGCCTCGATGCCCGACTCGCGCATTAAGGAGACCAGCAGCAGCGCCATCTCCGGGCTACTGCCGCTCTTGGTTCTGAGCACATCATCCAGGTCCTCGGTGGCCGAAATGCCGAGGTCGCCGTTGAAGTCGATGGTGGTGCGCACAAAGTCGTACAGGGCCACCATACGTTCTTTCGGGCTCGTGATCCCGGCCGTGATGGCTTCGGCCTGCCGTCGGACATCGCCCGTGCCGCGTAGCTGCCGCCCGAAGTTGGGATGATCCAGCAGCAGTTCGGCGGTTTCTTCCCAGGTGCTCAGGACATCTACAAACGTCCGCATGCCCCCGTGGAAATAAGCGGCGAGTTGGAAGGAAATGGCCGCCTGAAAGTCGCTCGGCGTGGTCATATAGGGTTCGAGCCGCAGGGCTGGCACGTCCTTCATGGCCCAGCGATGCATCATGGCGTCGCCATAGGAGCGGCGCACCTCTTCGCTTTCTTCTATTTCGTATGGCTGCGAGCGGGTAAAGGCGGAGGCATACCGCAAGCGGTGCGGAATCTCGACGCGGTATTCGCTCCACAGCACGGGTTCGGTGAATTGGAACTGCCAGTCGGGCAGGTAGATCGGGCTGCTGAATTCATGGCTGTAGCGGTATTCAATGACGGCCCCCGGCTGCAAGGCGGGCAGGGTGAACTTCATCTGCCGCCAGGAATCGTTTACGTCTTCGCGGAAGACCGACTTTCGGCCCAGTTCATGTTTTTCCACCCTTCCGTTTTCATCGAGGGTAAAGGTCTGCCCACGAATGCCACGGATGCGCTGGTCGTCGCGGTGAAACGGAAGGGAGACGGTACCCCAGTCGTAGCCGCCTTCGCGCAGGATCTTGATGCGGATGTGCCGTTCGAAGACCACGGTGTTGAGATCCTGAAAGTGTGTTTTGGCGTAGTCGGCCAGGATGACCACATTGGCATTGCTGTCGGGCGCATAGGCGGTCATCTGTAGTTCTTCATCCGACACGTCTCCCCATTTGATTGGTGGGTCCTGGGCCCACGCAGTGGCTTGTACCAATAAACACACTACTACTGCGCTGAGCCCGGCCTGTAACCTGTTCATGTCTGTGCCAATCGATCCGTAAAACTATCGTTTGCTCGCTCTGGCACAAAGAATAGGCCGGAACGGAGCCGTCGTTTTATTTAACGAAAAAAAGGGTATGGACACGACAGGGCGTCTCAAAAAAATTTTTAGTCGAGACGATAGGCCCGGTTACAGGAGGAGAAACAGCTGCTTAATCCAACAAAGCGATAATTATTTGACGAGGGTCATGGGGCGGGTCAACTCGGCCGTATTGGTGCGGAGCCGATACAGGTACGTTCCACTGGGCAACCCCGTGGCATCGAACGTCACTTGGTGCGTTCCGGCAGGCAAGGGCTGGTCGACCAGGCGGGCCACCTCACGTCCGGCGAGGTCGTAGACGAGGAGTTGCACCGTGCCCGCTTGGGGCAGATCGAAGCGGATGGCGGTGGTGGGATTGAAGGGGTTGGGATAGTTGGCGTTTAGGACGAGGGTCTGGGGGATGGCATCGCCGAGGCGTTCGAGTCCCACGCCCGTAGCCGTCATAAACTGGTGTGTTTCTGACCACGGTCCGGTCCCGGCGCTGTTGCGGGCCCGCACCCGCCAGAAGTACGTCGCGCCTTGGTCGAGGCCGGTCACCTCGTAAGACAACCCGGTGAGGTTTTGCTCATCCACGAGGAGGGTGAAGGTTTTGGTGAACGCGTCGTTGTCGGCCACCTGCACGTCATAGCCGGTGGCGCTGTCCACAGCCTCCCAGCCCAGCGAGAGGGCGGAATCTTGCCCGGTGGCTCCGTCTTCAGGCGAAAGGTTCGCCGGTGCAGCCGTGGGAGCGCTGGTGCCGCCGCCGCCCTCACCTTCCGTTACGGAGTACAGCGCGGTTAAGGTGTTTCCGTTCGGGCCTGGCACGCTGGTGGCCGAGGCGGCAAGGTCAGTTTGGGTAAGCCAGAGATAGATGATGACGGTGGTGGCAGTGCCATTGCTGGTGGCGGTGCGTTCAATACGGACGCGCAGGCACGGCTCCGTGCCCGCTGGGGTAACCAGGGTGCCATATCCATCCACCACGCTGGTCTCCGAAATAGTAACCGCGAACGTGCCAACTCCCGGAAACTCCTGCGTTAAGACGGCATCCTCCGTCCAGGTGGTGCCGATCGTCAGAGGGAGCGCGAGGGATAAATACGGCTCATCGTAGTACGAGCGGGTCTGCGTGCCTAGATAGTCGATGATGGCACCGAGGTCATAATGGCCATCTTCTTCAAGACGGTGGAAGGTCCAGGAAAGGCTGTCGGGGAGGTCGGGGGAGCGGTCGGGAAAGTCGATACTGACCGCATAGTTGGCTTGCGCGAAGGCCGGGTCATCGGAGCCGGGGAGCCCGTCCGGCGGGCTGACAAACGTGTTGCGGCTGGGATCGTTGGGGTCATAGCTAAAGACCGTAAAATCCCACACCTGATCGTCGCCACTTAGGTCGAGCAAGGCTTGCAGCGTCGCAGGGTTGGGGTTCTGGACGAAGAAGTTCTGCGAGATAAACGACAGGCCAAAGTTGTTCCCTGCCACGTCGTCGGCCGTGAGCGTGATTTGGGCAGTGGCAGGCAGGGCCGTCAACAACAGGGCCAGGGACAAAACAAGGCGAAGCATAAACACACCGCGACAAGGGGTAAGAAACGGTCTGGCACGGGCGTTGGTCGGCGAGCCGAGGCGATGGTCTCGAAAAGCGACCAGCACAGCCCCCCATCAACGTCCAGACCGTTTCACTAAAGAGGGAGCACCATAAACTGCGCAAAAAAACCAACCCAACCATCATCCCTGCGCCATTATGGGCAAAAAAAAGCGGCAGCCTGAACGGGAGGCTGCCGCTTTCCAAGCTTACGGCTGGTTGTTCTACTTGATGAGGGTCATGGGGCGGGTTAATTCGGCCGTATCGGTGTGGAGGCGATACAGGTAGGTCCCGCTGGGCAGTGCCGTGGCGTCAAAGATGGCGCGGTGTGCCCCGGCAGACAAGGGCTGGTCGATCAGGCGCGCCACCTCGCGTCCGGCGAGGTCGTAGACGAGGAGTTGCACATGGCTGGCAGCAGGCAGGTCAAAGCTGATGCTGGTGGTGGGGTTGAAGGGGTTGGGATAGTTGGCGTGCAGGGCGAGGGTGTGGGGAATGGCATCGCCCACTTGCTCGAGTCCCACGCCCGTAGCCGTGGTGAAGCGGCGCGTTTCCGACCATGGCCCCTCGCCGCCCGTGTTGGTGGCACGCACATGCCAGTAGTAGGTGGTGCCGTCGGCGAGCGGCCCAATGGCGAGGCTGGTTTCGGAGAGGTTGGTTTCATCAACCACAACAGAAGAAAACGCATCGTCGGTGGCGACCTGTACGGTGTAGCTGTCGGCACCGATCGTGGATTGCCAGGACAGCGTCGGCATGGTATCCAGGTCACCCGCATCGTCGGCGGGGGCGGTGAGCACCACCTGTGCCGGGGCTTCGATGGAGGTTTCGGTGGTAAAGGATTGCGTGCCCGACCATGGCCCGGCTCCGGCGTCATTGCGGGCGCGGACGTGCCAGAAATAGGTGGTGCCTTCGTTTAACCCGGCAACCTGATACGACATCGTGCTCAGGTTTTCTTCATCGACGAAGAGGGTGTGGGTTTTGGTAAAGCCGTCATTATCCGCTACCTGGAGGTCATAGCCTGTGGCCGTATCTACCGCCTCCCAGGAAAGAACCGGCGAGGTGGCCTGGTTGGAGGCCCCGTTGGCAGGCGTCAGGTTTTGGGGAGCCGAGGCGGGGGGGGTGCCACTTCCGCCGTCAAAATCGCGCACCGAATAGCTCGCGGTACGGATGGTTTGTCCAAAGACCATCAGGCTGGTCGCGCCTGCTGCGATGCCCTCTTTGGTGATCCAGGTGTAGATAAACTGGGTGATCGTAAAACCACTCGCGGTAGTATCGAGTTGGAACACCAGCCGGAGACACTCGGCGGTGCCTGCCGGGGTGATGAGGGTACCATAGCCGTCCACCGTGCCCGACTGTGTGACCTGGGCCGTGGTGGTTCCAGCCAGCGGATTTTCAGAGGTTAACGTCCCTTGTGCGGTCCAGGCGGTTCCCATCGTAAGTGGAAAGGCCAGCGACTGAAAGGGCGCGTCATAGTAGTCTTTGTAGAGCCCTTGATCCGTTTCGGCGTAGGTCCCGAGGTTATAATGGGCGTTGTCGTCGAGTTGAAAAAAGACCGAGGCGGTGGAGTCGCCAAACACCGACAGGGTGGCATAGTCGGCGCCGGCATACTGCGGTTCATTGATGCCAGGCACGCCCGTTGGAGGGCTCACAAACACGGTTTCGCCCCCATCCCCCATCTCGTAGGTAAATGCGGTAAAATCCCACGTTTGGTTGGCTCCCTTCTTGTCAATCAGAGCCTGGTGCGTGGCGGGGATAGGGGTAAAGGCGATATAGCCTTGGTCTACAACAGTTTCGCCAAAGAAGTCACGCGCATATTCATCAGCGGAAAAGGTAAGTTGCCCATACACGGGCAGGGCCGATACAAACAGTACGCCCAGAAGCGTAGCCAGTCGACGCATAAAGCAGATGGGTTGGGGTTAAAAAAGAGAAACACCGAGCATAGCGAAAAAGCATTTCATCATCTGCCAGGACAACCGGCTCCATTGGCGAAGAATGGGTGGAGAAAAGGAGGCAAAATCCCGCCGTGCCCGGTTTTCGAAAAAAGCCCCATGCTATGTTGCCGTTAATAACGCGGCTAGGGTGGGGGCAATGGATCAAAAAGGCGCAGCGAAGGGTTTGGCAATCATCCCTCAACTGAAAACGTGTGGCACCCCCCTTCATGCTTAGCCCGGCCATTGAAGACTATCTCAAGACCATCTATAAGCTGCAAGGCGAGGGCGCGGTATCGACGACCGAGTTGGCCCGGGCGATGGAGGTTTCGGCGGCGTCGGTGACGAACATGGTAAAGCGCCTCGCGGGCATGGGATTGGCCACGCACCAGTCGTACAAAGGCGTCACGCTAACCGAGGCAGGGGAGAAGATCGCGCTGGAAATTATCCGCCATCACCGGCTGTTGGAGACGTACCTGCGCGAGGTGATGGGCTATTCGTGGGACCAGATGCACACCGAGGCCGAGCAACTCGAACACCACATCTCTGAGGAATTCGAGGACAAGCTAGACGAGCTGCTCGGCTACCCGACCCACGACCCACACGGTCACCCCATCCCTACCCGCGACGGACAGATCAAAGAAGTCGCTGCCGATCCGCTTACGGCGGTGGCGACGGGGCAGGCGCTGGTGGTGCAGCACGTCTCCGATGAAGACCCTGAACTGCTCCATTATCTGGAAGACCTTGGCCTGATGCCGCAGGCGACCGTGCAGGTGGTGGCGAAAGCTCCGTTCAACGGTCCCCTCACCGTGCAGGTGGGTGCCGACGAGCATGTGGTGGGTTTTGAAGTCGCCCGCAACGTGTTTGTGACGCCCCATGGGTGATGGGAAGGTAGGGGCTCTGGTTCAAGGAAATGTGTGGATTGATGTACGTTAAAAGCAACGTACAAGCGACAGGGTATACCAGCCAGGTAGCGGTACTGCTAGAACAAACAAGGTCGGGCCTCGGCTTTTTGCGCGCGAAATATTTGTGGATAAGTGGAGTCTGAACTATGTATAAAATAATAAGACACAATGGGATGCGGGGTGTGGATTAAGAATTAATCATATCACTTTTTGCTTGCGTCACGTGGGGTGATTGCTTTTCTTAGTTCCGCCTGGATGTGACATACGATATTTTTTCCCTGCTCCTCTCCCACCATCGTATCGTTGTCATCTCTGGTGGAGTGTGTCGTATTGATTTCTTGAGCTCCCATCTAGTCATTCATGGAATTGACCCCTTTTGCGCGCGAGCGCAATGTCGCAATTGCGGCAGTACGTGAAGCCGCGCGGTTGTGTCGCGCTGTGCAGGCCGAAATGGCCCCGGATGTCCTCCAAAAAAAAGACCGCAGCCCGGTTACCGTGGCCGATTTTGGCAGCCAGGCCTTGGTGTGTCGTAAAATCCGGACGGCCTTCCCCGATGATCCTATCATGGCAGAGGAAGACGCCGCAGCCTTGCGAAGCCCAGAAAACGCAGCGCTGGCCGAGCAGGTGGCGCATTATGTGCAGCAACTCCGTCCGGCAGAGGATGAGATGGTGCTCAGTTGGATCGATGCGGGCAACCTCGACGAGCAGCGTGACCGCTTCTGGACCCTCGACCCCATCGATGGGACCAAAGGATTCCTGCGGGGAGAGCAATACGCGGTGGCCCTCGCCCTGATTGAGGATGGCGAACCCGTCGTGGCGGCGGTGGCGTGTCCCAATTTGCCGGAGCAACTCGACGTTCCCGGAGGGGGTACCGTGTTTGCCGCCATCAAAGGGCAAGGCACCTTCCAGTTTCCCATCGATGGCAATGGGCATGGCGATGCGGTGCAGGTGAGCGCCACTTCGGATACCGCCGAGGCGCGCTTTTGCGAGTCGTTTGTTTCGGCCCATAGCTCGCACGACGATGCGGCTTCGGTGGCCGAGCGGCTAGGCATCACCAAAGACCCCGTACGCATCGACAGCCAGGCCAAATATGCCCTCGTAGCCCGTGGCGATGCCGACATTTACCTGCGGTTACCTACCGGGGGCGGCTATGTGGAGAAGATCTGGGACCACGCAGCGGGCTCGCTGGTGGTGCAGGAAGCAGGGGGCACCGTCACCGACATCCACGGGAAGCCGCTGGCGTTCCGCTACGGGCGCACGCTGGCGCAAAACACAGGCATTATCGTCACCAACGGCATGGTACACGCCGAGGTGCTCGACGCCTTACATGCCGTCGGTGTGGCGTAGGGCGTTGCCTACCGTATCCCTTATCGCTCAGCCTTACCCAAACGCCGCGAGCAACTTCGCGCAGGCTTGCTCTAGCACCGGCATCTCTTTGGCAAAGCAGAACCGCAGGAAATAGCGACCGTCGGTGGGGTCGGCAAAAAACGAGTGGCCGGGCACCGTGGCCACGCCAGCTTCCTGGATCAGCGTTTCGCAGGCACTCCGGGCATCCTCAAAGCCCGCACGTTGACTCGCCAGCGGGGCAAAGCTGGCAAAGGTATAATAGGCCCCTTGCGGCCACGGAACGTCGAAGCCAATCCGGCCGAGGGTGCTACACAACAGGTCCCGCCGCTGGTCGTAGGTGGCTTGTAGCTCGCCGAAATACGTGTCGTCCATCGCAAAAGCGGCCGCCGCGCCGTGTTGCAGCGGTGTAGGGGCGCAGATAAAAAAGAGGTCGTTCAAGAGGCCCATCTTTTCGCACAAGGGAGCCGGAGCCACCGCATAGCCCATGCGCCAGCCCGTCATGTTGTAGGTCTTCGACAGCCCAGAGAGCGTGATGGTGCGTTCGTAGGCACCCGGTAGCGAGGCCAGCGACACATGCGTTCGCCCGTCGTAGAGCATGTACTCGTAGATCTCGTCGGTGATGGCATAGAGGTCATATTCTTGCAACAGCACCAGCAATTCCTCCAACTCTGCCTGGCTCCACACCTTGCCGCTGGGGTTGCCGGGGGTGTTGATGATCACCGCTTTGGTGCGCGGCGTAATGGCTGCCTCCAGCGCGTCAAAGTCGATGCCCCAATCCGGCGGCTGGGTGGGCACAAAGACGAGCCGGGCGTTCACCAACTGGAGCAGGTTGCGATGGTAGCCATAAAATGGCTCAAAGAGAATGACCTCGTCACCCGGTTCGAGCAAGGCAAACATCGCACTCACAAACGCTCCCGTCGAGCCCACGCTCACCATAATCTCGTCGGGCGAGGTTGCCGGGATGTGGTTGTAGGTTTGCACCTTGCGCAGAATGGCCTCGCGCAGTCCCTGGATGCCTGCGTAATGCGAGTAGATGGCGTGGTTGTCATCGATGGCTCCTTTGGCGGCTTCTTTGATGGGCAAAGGCGTGGGCAGGTCGCAGATGCCTTGGCCCAGGTTGATGCCATCGACGGCGTTGACCATCTGCGTGATGGCGCGGATATCACTTTGGCGGAGGTCGTCGGTTCGTTCGGCTAGGGGCTTCACAGGGAACAGGTTTTTTTCATGGGGGCACGGCCCCACGCCTTGCGTCGGAGCCTTTTCTGTGCGTAAGTATAACAGAAGGTACAACCCGCCCGTACAACAGGAAACCGTCGCGCCATCAAACCTGAACGAGACGCCATGAAGTCAACGGTGACCAGTCTTTCCTGGCCGCAGAGCCAGTGGGTACGTACGTGGGGGCCTACGCTTGTCTTGCTGCCGTTCTGCCTGTACTACACCACCAGCCGGGGTGAATCAGGGGTGGTGGAATACCTCAACCTGCTCATCCACGAAGCGGGGCACCTGTGTTTTTATTTTCTCGGCGATACGATGCACGCCGCTGGTGGCTCATTGATGCAACTGCTGCTTCCCGCCGCCATCGTGGCGCATTTCTGGCAGTATCATTCGGTGCTGGGGATGCAGGTGGGGCTTTTATGGCTTGGGCAAAACAGCCTGGCGGTGAGCGTGTATGTGGGCGATGCGCGGGTGCAGGAACTGGCGCTGCTGAGCAACCGCGAGCATGATTGGACCTACCTGCTCACCCGCTACGACCTGTTGCCCTACGACCAACTCATTGCCTACGGGTTCTGCGTAGGTGCCCTGATCTGCTTCATGGTCTTGCTGATGATGCCTTTTTACGTGTCGGATGAAGGCTAACGAAGGGTGGCGTTCCATACAGCGGATGTCGTGGCCTGAGCGGTGGGACGTGGTAAAGCCGTGGGCGGTATCTGTGTTACTGTTGCCGCTCTGTATCCAGTTTGCGGGGGTAGGCGAGTTAGACATCCTGCGGCGCGAGGTGCCGTTGTGGTTCTACGGGGTACTCAACGGCTTTACGCTGGTGGTGCATGAAGCCGGGCACGTCGTGTTTGGCCTCTTCGGGCGGTTTATGATGTTCGCCGGAGGCTCGTTGTTGCAGGTGATATTACCGGTGGTTTTTGTGGTGAGTTTTTACCGCAGCGACTACCGGTTGGGCACGCAGTTTTCGCTGCTCTGGCTGGGGCAAAGCCTGATCAGCCTCAGCATCTACGCCGCCGACGGAAAGAAGCGCATCTTGCCGCTGCTGGGCGACAACCTGGACGGGCACGACTGGCACAACATGCTCACCATGATGGGCATGGTAGACGCCGCACCCGTGTTTGGATGGCTGTTCTACGGACTGGCACTAGCGGCGTTTGGGGCGTTGCTGCTCGCGCCGCGGTTTATGTGGGACTAAGAAACGGTCTGGGACGATAATTTGGGGCTACGCCTGGTCCTTTTCGACCCTGGCAACGCCCGCTTTCTCGGCCCCTAGCGCTGCTATGACCCTCGAAAGTTGTTCGTTGCAGATCCGAAAACCCCTCCGGCTCGCTTCCCAACCTACATACCAGACCGTTTCTAACATCGTTTCTTAAAAAGCCAATCCTTCTTAAAAGGGCCGCTTGGTCATTCTGGCATGGGCGAGCGTTCAACCCACGACTGCCTCGGCCCCCCGCTTGCTTTATATCCAGATCGTTACATTTCCAAATATGTGACTCGTTGACGTTGATAGTTTACAGCCCTTTAATTTCGCACCTCTAGATTTAATTGAAGGCAGAGCTTAAGTTAGGTTTTGCTGATTTTTGAGGGCCCGTGAGGGTAGGGCTGCCCCTCTTTTCAGTATCTCAACCGTCGGTATCTCAACCGTCGGTATCTCAACCGTCGGTATCTCAACCGTCGGTATCTCAACCGTCGGTATCTCAACCGATTGTATTCTTCACTATCCCCGTTTTATTCTATGAGCAGCTCTACCGAACCACGATCTCATGCCCTGTTCCTGTGCGCCCTGATGTTTTTCGCCTTCATTGGTATTCCAGGGATGCAGGTACAGGCGCAGACGCTTTACGAAGAAGACTTCGACGACGTGGCTGATGGTGTCACCAGCGAGGGCGGTTCTTGGGCTACCACTTGCAGCGGATGTAATAGTAACTCATTCGATGTGCTTAGCAACGAGTTTGAAGCGTCCAACACCGGAAGTCAAGGTACATGGAATTCGGTGTCCTTTTCTGTGCCCTCCAATGGTAACCTTACCATATCGGCTGATCTCCGAAGCAGCACCGAAGGAAGCTCCAGCTTCGAATCAAGTGATTTCCTAAATGTGTGTTATACCATTAACGCGGGGGCTACCCAGTGCTTTTATAACGAGACTTCTGGTCTTAACGGGTCTTCATCGGGTACAGAGTCAGACGTTGCCTCAACGACGATTGCCGTAACGGCGGGCCAGAATGTAGTCATCATCATTCAGGCGCAAAACAGTGAAGTCGCTGAAAACTACTATTGGGATAATGTGCTCGCTACCCTGGCCCCTACAGGTACAGGAAGCATCAGCGGCACGGTCTATCGGGACTTCGTCAGGAACAACGCGATAGATACAGGAGAAGGGCAAGAGGGTATTACGGTGGCGCTCTTTACCGAAAGCTGTGCGACGGTGACCACCAGCGACGTTCCTGCTGCGCTCGATGTCACCAACGCATCCGGGGTATACACGTTTGGTAGCCTCGGCAGCGGAGACTATTGTGTAGATGTACCCAACACCTTGCCGCAGGGCGCCCTCATCACGCGGCTCAACGGGGTGACGAAAGCAGGATTTACTTCCATCTCTCGGGAAACGGTTAATCTGGCAACCAACACCAGTACCGCCACGGCAAATGCGGAATATGAGAACCCCTCCGATCTCTGCCCCGGAAACTCCGAGTATTTCTCCTTGGATTTCGACGATTTACCCGTAGGCGTCCTCACAACACCCTACACGAATGGCGTCGTCACCCTGTTCTCGCCGCAGTCAGGTACGAACCCGCTTGCGATCTTCAACACCGAAAGCCCGACCGGCGGTGATACAGATTTAGGAACGCCGAATAATGGTTTTGGGGGACCTGGCGTAAGCTCGGGCGACGGTGGGGCCCGGGATGATGCCGAGGAGCCGTTTCAGAACCAGACTGCGCGGGGCAATGTGCTGATCTCGTGTGTGAGTGGCTGTAGCACCCCCAACGATGTCGCCGGCTTTACGACCAAGATCTTTGAGTTTGCGCAGGACACCGACGTGCTAAACATTCAGTTTTTGGATGTGGATGGTGGCGAGAGCAATCCCCTTGTCTTCTTATACAACGTCGAAACGCCGACCCTTTCGTGCGGCTCCACCGCAGCAAATGCGACTGAGGCCTGCTGTGATACCAACGCTGAATGTATCCAGTATACGGAGGGCGTGGAGTGTGGCGATAACTGCTTTCAAACCATTGGTATCAACTCGTTTAACCTCACCAACGGCCCGGTACGACGTCTGGAGTTGGCCTTCCCCGGCAGTGGTGCCTTTGCAGGCCTCTATTTTTGCAGTGGAACAGAATTACCCGTCGAACTCACCTCCTTTACGCCGCAAGTGGATGGCCGGAATGTGATGCTACGGTGGGAAACCGCCAGCGAGACGAACAATGCGGGGTTCGAGGTGCAGCAGCAGACCGCCAGCGGGTTTGAGACGCTGGCCTTCCTCGAAGGACAAGGCACCACCATCACGCCGCAACGCTACAGCCATCTGGTGACGGATGTCGCTCCGGGCCGTCACGTATTTCGGCTCCGCCAGGTAGACTTTGATGGAGCCTTTGAATATAGCCCGCTCGTGGAAGTCTTCGTTGAAATGCCGACGAGCTATTTGATTGAAGCGCCCTATCCCAATCCGTTTACCAGCGAGACGTATGTACGGGTGGGTGTGCAGCGCACGCAGGCTGTTCGTGTAGAACTTTACACGGTCACGGGCAGGCTGATCGGGACCGTTTTTGAGGGTGAGCTAGGAGGCGATACCGTTGAGCTAGTCAAGGTGGACGGACGTTCTATCCCCAGTGGCACCTACATGCTGCATGTCGTCGGCGAGACCTTCAAGGAGACCTTGCCGGTTACACTTGTGAGATAAGCCGCATAGCGCACGAGCCAATGAAAAAACCGGCCTAAACAAGAACGTTTGGGCCGGTTTTTTTGTGTTGGAGGTGGAGGTTGAATCCACCCCCGTTTTGTTTCCCGGGCAAAAGGCGGCATAGCGGTTAAGCAGACGCTGGAATTTTGTCCTTGCGGAGCACAACGACCGCGCAGGGAACGGTCCGGATCACTTTTTCTGCTACGCTCCCCAGCAACATGCGCGAGAGCCCCGTCCGTCCGTGTGTTCCCATCATGACCAGGTTTACGCCGTGGTCTTTGGCCACTTCCTTAATGGTGCGTGCGGGATAGCCAAAGCGGGCATAGGCATGCACGTTGACGTCCGGCCCCTCAATGTCTGCCACCCAATCGAGCAGGCTGTCTTCAACACGGGCCCGGGTTTCGGGTGTGTTCACAAAGGAGTTTTCTAGCTCGTAGACGCCAGGCAAGTTAACTTCCTCCAAAACGTTGAGCACCAGAAGTTCAGCGCCTTCTTTGTGTGCCCATTGTTTCGCCATTTGGACGGCATCCCGCGAGTAGGCCGAAAAATCAACGGGCACCAGGATACGGTCAAAGGAAAGTTGAAATTCTGGCAGCAGTGCCTCTCGGATGGCACAAACGGGGCAGGAGGCGCGGCGTACCACTTCTTCGGCTACGCTGCCCAAAAGGATCCGGTTGGTGCCCTGGCGTCCGTGGGTTCCCATTACCACAAGGTCAATGGCATGTTCGTCGATATAGGTCAGGATACCCTCGACGGCGCCGTACTCCTGCATTTCTGCTTCAACAATGCGGGTCGATGCCTTGGCGTGTTGTTTTTTTAATTCCCTGGATACGTCACGGGCCGGTAGAGGAACACTGGGAACGATGACGGGCATGGTGGTAAAATCACCTGCGAGCATATCCACCGCTGGTTGGGGTACCTCCACCACATGAAGCAGGTGAAGTTCGGCATTAAAAAGGGATGCCCAATGTGCCGCATACTGGAATGCGTGTTCTGCACATGCCGAGTAGTCTGTGGGGCAAAGAATGCGTTGAATGGGACCCATAACAACCCTCCCGATGCTTTTATCCCTTGGTTGGTAGTAGCGTACGGATTGCTTGCCAGGAGTGTTAGCAGCGTTTCAGAAGAGATGGTGTACGGGAACGGAGGGTTGTGTTGTCGGGAGATTGCAGATAGGTTCAGAGACTTTCCTAATCAGGTCTACTTGCATCAAGACGAATAGACGAAGGTATGACGCACCTTGACCGTTCAAGACTTTCCCGTATTCGTTCTTCGGCGCTGGGAAAGGGGGCCTCCCATTTTGGTTGGACACGAGGGAACCGGGTACAACTGTTGCCCGATGGGGATGCCATTTTTGAGTCCGCTCTTCACGCGATCAATGCGGCCCAGGAACGGGTGTGGCTTGAGTTATACATCTTCGAACCCGATCAGGTGGGCCGCTTGGCGTTGCAAGCACTTACCAAGGCCGCTTCACGCGGATGTGACGTCCGCCTTCTCGTTGACCGTTGGGGATCTCCTCATCTCCGCCGTTTGCACCTCGTCCCCCTTTTAGAGGCGGGCGCGCACGTGGCCCTATACAACCCCTTCTGGCCCTGGCACAAGCTCGGGCGTAAGATATCAACCTTGCTCCACCGCGACCATCGCAAGCTGTTGCTTGTTGATGGCCGGGGCATTCTTGGCAGCGCGAACCTGAGCACCGACTATGGAGGGCCAGGCCCAGAACGTTTCATAGATCTTGCCCTGCTGCTCGAAGGGCCCTGCGTTCAGGATCTCGCTTCGTTGTTTGTGGACGTATTCACAACGGCCCATGCTCCCGCCCCCCGCGTGTACCTTGAACATCCATTGCTAGACCCCGACACGCCCGTACGGATTCTGCCCCTCGATGCCCGAAGCAAGCGCCAAGAGTTCAACGAGGCCCTGCTTTCCATGGTGGGCCGGGCAGAGCAGCAATGCTTCCTGACCACCCCCTATTTTGTTCCTCCGCCCTGGTTTGTGGATGCCCTCATCCGAGCGCGGCAGCGTGGCGTTGATGTCCGCATCTTAACCGCTGGCGAATCGGATGTCCCGGCGGCACGCATAGCAGGGCGACATCTATATCGAATTCTCTTAAGGGAAGGCATTCGGATCTATGAATTACGCGCGCCCATTCTGCACGCGAAAAGCATGGTTATCGATGAACGATTCGGCGTAGTAGGTTCCTACAACGTTGATCGTTATGGAAGCAAACATAACCTCGAATTGGGGGCGGCGGTTGAGGATGCGGCCCTTGCCCTTGAATTGAAGCATCTCTTTCTCCATCAACTGGACCATGCCTTAGAAATCAACGAACGCACATGGCAAAAACGACCGTGGTATACACGGCTGATTCCGTGGTTCTTGTTTCATCTTGCAAAGCTTTAGCGGTGATTGTGAGACCTTTTCCGGGGACCTGGCAGGGTTTCGGGCCAATCAGAGGAATGCAAGCGGTGGGCAGTACCATGCAGAGGAGCCTTAAGGAGGAGACTGCCTGGAGGGGGGGGTGAGCCACGACGACCTGTTGGAGGCGTCAGGTGCTTTGGGGGGGAGCGTCGTAGCCGAACGAAACGCGAGAAAAACGTGGGTCAATAAAAAACGACGCTGGCCTTGAAAATCGCCTCGGCTCGCCTGCCAACCCCCGTACCACACAGTTTCTTACGCTATCGAAAGAGCCGGTTTTGGGTTGTCGGGGTGGCGGGATTTGAACCCACGACCTCTTGGTTCCGAAGGCAGGAAAGGGTTTTCCGCACGGTGCCGAACCATCCGTTTTTTGGGTCGAAAAGGGTGATTCGGGGCAGTTGCTCTATCCTGGAATACCGCCTGTTTCCGGACGTTTCCGCACGGTGCGTGTACACTTCGATGTACAGCTAGTGTTCTTGTGAGAAGGAGCTTGTTGACCTTCGTGTCTTTGGCCTGTAGCGTTTCTGCGAATTGCTATGAAGTGGGAGTCCCTTGGATTTTTCAGAGAACACGTTCAAAAGGTATATGGCAGCGATGTGAATTAAAGGGCTTGCTTGAACTTCTACCTTGCTTTCATTTCTTTAGTAACATTATGTGGGATATGGCTTTTTCCACCTCATTCGACAACCGTATTTCACCTCTTTGTCTCCATGCCCCCAGGAGTTATGCGGTGGTGCATTGTTTTTTTGCTTCTCATATGCTGGACGCCTCCTATCGTACAGGCACAGGGAGAAACGGACAGCCTCATCGTGCGCTTGGCCGTCACCGATGGTGCGGACCGTCTGGGGGTGCTTGCCGAATTGGTGGAGTTGACCTATCGCAATGATCCCGAGGAGGCCCTTCGCTATGGGCGTGAGGCACTGGCGCTGCTGGTCGCTTATCCTGATGCTACGCTGGAGCAGCACCTCCTCTTCCGCAAGGCCCAGGCCCACGACCACCTGGCACAATGGGATTCGGTTTTGGTGCAGGCCGAGCGTTTGATCCAGGTAGGCGCTGGATACAAGAAGACGCAGGCAGACGCGGCGTTCTTACACGGCGTTGTTCAGTACCGCCGAGGCGCGCTCGGTGAGGCGCTCGTTGCCCTGGAGGAAGCGCAGGCGGGCTATGAGGAAGTCGGAGAACAAATCGGTCTAGCGAGGACGCTCAGTTGGCTCGGCACGGTCTACCGACGGCGCAGCGACTACGAGACGGGGCTTTCGCTTTTGAGGCGTGCGGTGGCGCTGCACGAAGAACTCGGCGACAAGCACGGGCTGGCCACGGCGGTTCATCGCATCGGCATCATTCACCGGCTGCGCGACAATCACGACGAGGCGCTTTCGTTCTTAAGCCGCGCTATGGCCCTCCGCGAGGAAACCGGCGACCGGCGCGGGTTGGCCGAGTCCTTCAATAGCATCGGCATTCTGCACAAGCAGCGTGGCGACTATGACGAGGCGCTCTCATTCTACCAGCGCTCGTTGGCGCTCTATGAAGACCTGGGCGACAAGAACCGCGTCGCCAGCTTGCTCAACAACATCGGCCTTATCCATGACGAGCGGGGAGCCAACGATGAGGCCCTGTCTTTATACACCCGCTCGCTCGCGCTCAAGGAAGAACTCGGCGACCGGCGGGGCATCGCCGCATCACTTGCCACGATTGGCAATGTCTACAAGCACCTGGGCAACTACGACGAGGCGCTCGCCTTCCTGGAGCGCAGCCTGAGCATCCGGGAAGAACTCGGCAATCAGCGTCCTATTAGCAGCAGCTTACACAACATCGGCAACATCCACTTTGAGCGGGGCGAGATGGACAAGGCCCTCTCGTTCTACCAGCGCTCGCTCGCCATCAAGGAAGAACTCGGCAATCGCTCGGGGCAGGCCGTGACGCTGCACAGCCTCGGTACGGTTCACCGTGAGCGTGGCGAGATGGACGAGGCGCTCTCGTTTTATACCCGTGCGTTGTCGCTTTACGAAGAGGTCGGCGACCCCGAAGGACAGGCCATCGTGCTCGGTAGCCTCGGGGTGCTTTATGGCGAACAGCATCGTCCAGCCGAGGCGCTTGCCGCCACCGACCGCGCCCTGGTGTTGGCGGACTCTATCGGGGCACTTCCGCTGATGCGTGATGCCTATCGCCAGCGGTCTGCCCTGCTTGAAGCCGACGGGCGCTATGCCGAAGCCCTTGATGCCTACCGGTCTTACAAGGCCGCGCACGATGCACTCTTTAATAGCGAAAGTCAGGGCGTCATCGCTGACCTTCAGGCGCAGTACCGCACGCAGGAGCAGCAGCAACGCATTGCGCTGTTGGAAAGCAACCGGAAGCAGCAGCGGCTGTGGGTGGCGTTGCTCCTGGGTGGGGTGGGGTTGCTGGTGATTACTGTGGGGATGCAGGTGGGGCGGATGCGCCTCCGGCGGCGGGCACTGGCCGCCATCGAAAAGGCCCAACAGGCCACCGAAGAAAAAGCCGCTGAACTCGAACGCGCCAACGTGCTCAAATCCCGCTTTCTGGCGAACATCTCGCATGAGTTTCGCACGCCGCTCACGCTCACCTTCGGCCCGCTCGACGACCTGCTTGCGGGGCGTTTTCAGGTCGAGGAAGCCGCCCGGCCCCATCTCGAACGTGCCCGGCGCAACGGCGGGCGGCTTCTCCGACTCATCAATCAATTGCTCGATCTCTCCAAGCTCGACGCCGGGGCGCTTTTGCTCCAGGCGCGTCGGCACGACCTCACCGCCCACCTCCATCAACTGGCCAGCCTCTTTGCCTCCATCGCCGAGAATAGGCAGATCCAATTTACCACGCAGGTGCCGGATGGCCCCATCCCCCACGTGTATGACAGCGACAAGATCGAGAAGGTGGTGATCAACCTTTTGTCGAACGCCTTCAAGTTCACCGAGCCCGAAGGCAAGATTTTACTCGCCTTAACACGAGAGGCCGAGGCCGCGATGCGGATTGAAGTCGCCGACACCGGCCCCGGCATCGCGGAGGAACACTTGCCCCACCTGTTCGACCGGTTTTACCAGGCCGACAGCGCGTCGACCCGTACACATGAGGGGACGGGGATTGGACTGGCGTTGGTGAAGGAGTTGGTGGAGTTGCATGAGGGTACGATCACGGTGGAGAGCACACTCGGCTTTGGAACCCGATTCACGGTGCTCTTGCCCGCACGGGAAGCGAACGTAGAAGAAGAAGCCGAGGCGGCAGCGTTCTCGGCACCAGGGGATGGCGCTGCGCAAGCGATTACGGGTTCGCTGACAATTCCATCCTCCTTGCGTCAGGCGGGGCAAGAAGAAGTGAACGCGGACACCCAAGAAGACGTAGACACCCAAGAAGAGGAATCGGAAGACTCGGCGCAGGCCCAGGAGACGGTGGTGCTCATTGTGGAAGACAACGCCGACATGCGGGCCTACATCCGTGGTCATCTGGAAGACCTCGTCACCATCGTGGAAGCCAAGAACGGACGCGAGGGGGTGGCGTGTGCCGTGGAAGAAGTTCCCGACCTGATCCTCTCGGACGTGATGATGCCAGAGATGGACGGGCTGGAACTGTGCGCGGCGGTGAAGGCCGACGAGCGGACAAGCCACATCCCCGTGGTGCTGCTGACGGCGCGGGCCCAGGTGGAAGACCGGATCGCCGGCTTTGAGTCCGGGGCCGATGCCTACCTGCCCAAGCCGTTCAACGCCGAAGAACTCCGGGTGCGGGTACAGACACTCATTGCCGAGCGGCAGCGGTTGCGGGCCTTGTTTCATGGCGCAACCTTGCCCGAGACGCCCACTGAGGAGAGGATACCGGATACCCTTCCTGCGCGTGAGGTGGAGTTTTTAGAGAAGGTGTATGGGCTTGTGGAAGAAGAACTCGGCTCGTCCCAGTTTGGGGCCGAAGAACTGGCCGAAGCCTTACACATGAGTCGCCGTCAATTCCATCGCAAGTTGTGTGCGCTGACGGACGAGCCCCCCTCCACCATGATCCGGCGGCTTCGCCTGGAGCGCGCCGCCGCCCTGTTGCGGGAAGGTGAGATGAGCGTGAAAGAGATTGTCTTCACCGTGGGTTACAGCAGCCACAGCACGTTCAGCCGGGTCTTTAGCAAGGCCTACGGGGCTCCCCCAACGGTGTATGCCGAGCAACAGGCCACCCGCCACTAGTGATGCGCCACGCCCCTCTTATCGAATGCGGTTCAGCGTCCTGTCACCTCTCGTGAGGCAAGCAAAGGGGCATGGACTAAAACCCTGCCTACAGCTCCATTTCGGCGTTTTGTCCTCTGAGGATCAATGCGTGTCCGCATAGGATACGTCTTTTGTCCACTTGAACAACAGCATGTCCAGAATAGGAAAGGACATCCTGCCCATCTTAATAACCAGCAACACGGGCCCTCCTGCCCGCCTTCCTTTCACCTGTGCTGGTTATGAAAAACGACACGTCCAAGGCCACGCCTTCTGAAAAGCAAGTGCCCGAAAAAGGCACCGTGGACACGTCGATCTCGGAATCGGCGCAGTTGGAAATCGACGCCCTCCGGGCCATGCTAGGTACCAGCCCACCGTCGCCGCCACGCAAGGCTTCGCCTCGCCGCCGCGACGAAGACGCTGACGACTAACCGCTCCGCTCCCCCTTCCACGGAAACACCCCGATCCTATGTTTACGCGCACCCTTACCGAAACGATTTCTCGTTACCGCTGCGTCCCCTTGCTGCTGCTCTTGCTCCTGCTGGCAGCGACGACTTCGGCGCAGGCCCAGAGCACCATCATTGTCGATAGCACCGACGACAGCGCGGAACCGACAGACAACGGCTGCAACCTACGTGAAGCGCTCGACAAACTCTTCGGCCCCGGAGGCGACGATTGCACCCTGTCAGGGACCGGCACTCCGTACACGATTACGTTCAATCTCCCCGGCGATGCCCCTCATGTGTTCAGCCCCGCCACCCCGTACCCGACCATCACGGGACCCGTCATCATCGACGGATCGACGCAGCCGGGGAATGAGGATGTTTGCCTGTTGCCCATCGCCGACCGCCCTGCCTATCAGGTCGTCATCGACGGATCGAATCTCAGCGCGGGTGACGACGCCTTTGTCATCGACCTCACGCATGCCAACCGCGCCCTCGGGGCCACCATCCGCGGCCTCAACATCCGCAACGTCCCCGACGTAGCCATCGAGGCCGGGCTGGACGATTCAAAGCTCGTCATCGCCTGCAACTTCATCGGCACCGATGAGACCGGCCTGGTCGATCAGGGCAACGGCACCGCCATCCGGTTCAATCAATCGGGCGGCTTCGGAGATCGCAACCTGATCGGCGGGACCGGGTCGGGCGACGGCAACCTGATCTCGGGCAACGGAAACGGCATCTGGCTTGGTGCAGCCCGGGAGGCGATTGTCCGGGGCAACTACATCGGAACCAACAAGAACGGCACGCAGGCGCTCGGCAACAGCAACGACGGCGTTCGGATGGACGAAGCCCGCGCGACCATCGTCGGTGGCGGCATTGCTAGCGGCGCGAACGTGATCTCGGGCAATGGCCGGTATGGCGTCTTCATTACGGGCGACGGGGTGGCTGGCAACGTGGTGCGGGACAACG
>JAUIDY010000081.1 GCA_030428385.1 Rhodothermia bacterium
CACCGCCACCCAAAAGACACGGGTGGATGTACGCGAAAAGAAAACGAGCGTCCGCGCCATCAATGCCTGCCCACCCGGTGCCCGCAATACCAGGTGCTCCAGGTTGTCGAGAAGGCCCACAGCAGGGGGTTTGGGCCGCGGCATATTCATTAACTGGGATTCCAGGGCAACCAGGGTGGGCGCTTCGAGAGGAACCCCCAGGGTTTTTGCCAGCAGGGTAGCCAGTTCTGCTTCGTCCAGGATTCGCTCTGGGAAGGTGATGCGGAGGGTGTTGGCGTGCTTAAACTCCGTATTCTGAAGGATTTGAAGCATGCTGGTTTGGCCACTTCCCAGCGGAAGCACCAGCACAACGGCACTCGCTTTTTTGCCTAAGCGCCAGCGCTCGAAGTGCTGGCGCATGCGGACCAGATCCTGGGTTCGACCTTCCAGCAGTGATACCTCAGAGACCGGATCAAAGGAAAACAGCTTGCGATAGACCAGCGGCAATTCTTCTTGGACCGTCCCTGCCTGTGCGAGCACGTCAAGCATCACCTGATGGGCATTTTCATCCCCATCCAGCACCCCAATGGCAGAGCGTCCTTTTTGGATAAACTCCCGAGCCTGGGACCGGCCAAAGCGAAGCAGCCGTCCACTTTGAGTCACGAACTGTTGCCAGGTCTTGCGTGCGCCTTGCTGCACCTGAAGCGTGCGGCGGGCAAGGCGAATACGAAAGCCCGCCCATTGTTCTTCCCGCGCTGCTTCCGAACGGGCCCGTTGGTGCAGATCCTGCCAGTCGTCTTGCACCGCCCGGAAGACCGTGACCGAGAAGGTGTGCCACGGCGTATGCAACGTGATGGCGAGGTCCTTCAAGGCCAGCGCGGCACGCGCCAGTCCATCCAGGGCAAGTTGTTGGGCGGTATCAATCGCTGAGGCTGGGGGCGGAGAATCGGAGGTGGTAGCCTGGGTTGCCTGATCCAGGTCTTCGATGGCGGCATTGAGGTTGAACACCACCACTTCTTGCACATGCTCGGCTTCATCCCAGATACGGAGGATACGTTCCCGAAGGGGAGTGGCATCGCGGCGTAACTGATCGGGGAACGGAGGAGCCAGGGTTTCCTGGGCAATGGTGCGCAGGTTGATGCGAAAAGACTGCTCCTCAGGATGAATAATCTGGATGTGGCGTGGGGCCAGCAGGTGGACGTATAACGCCTCCGGGAGTTGGGTGAGGAGGTATTGCTTTTGGTCTTCCTCGGGCTTGCCGGGGTCACTCAGGGCCTGTTCGGCACCCACCAGCCCTGGGAGGTCCCGAAACGTTCGTTGGAACCGCATCTTGAACTGGGCACGCAGGGTACGGAGGGTTTTGTTTAACTCCTCAATGTTACCGGTTGCTTTGGCCTGTTCACAGGCGTCAGAAATCTGGGTGTGGGCTTCCTCAAACGCTGTCTTGTAGGTGTCAAAGGTGGCCAGGATAGGGGTGAGGGTCACGGAGGCGATGCGCTTCACCAGCGCGTCCTCCAACGCAAGCAAATCGTTCCGGAGTGAGAGCAGGTGGTGCTGAAAAAGGAGCCGTCCGGTTGCTTGCTGATGCCAGGCATGCCATAACCCACCGGTCTTCTTGATCCGGGAAGCAGGAAGCTGATCGGGAGCTGGAATCAGCAGGTGGCTTCTATCGAGCAGAAAGGTGTCTCCGTGCTGAAAGTCCGTGGCAAGGGCCTCGTGGAGAGGCTGGAGAGAGGGCGGCTCCTCGCCCTCCAGCACGGAGGTATTGGCCAGGGTGGCAAGGGTAGTTGCAAGAAGCTGAGCCTGTTCCTGCAGACCAGCCAGAACAGCGGGAGCTGGTACTTCGGGAGCCGGGGTTTCAGAAGGGGGGAAAACGTCGGGAATGCCCGAGGGTTGATGAAAGCGGGGGTGGTCAAGCGCCTTTTCAGCATCCAGAAACTGGTGCATCCACGCCGTGAGGGTGTGTTCCAATTGGACCATCTGGTGGGCTGTGGCCTGTTGCATCCTTGAATGGAGCGGCAGCCAATGCTCCGGGGCGCGCACCTGCACATGGTAGCGCAGCAGCCCTTTCACCGGAACGCGGTGGACGGGGGCATCAAGGAGCACCGGTTCACGCCGAAAAAGCGTGCGGAATCGGTTGGCCCAGCGACGTCGGCGCGTCTGGGCCGATCGGCGAAACTGAATAGCAGATTTGCGTACTCCGCGCCAACCTCCGTCATCGGTCGAGGGGGCAAACAATCCGTCTGGCTCGGGACAGCGAAGCACGGCCGGGGCTTGTTCTGCTTCCTCCGCGAGAAGCTGGAGGCGGTCGAGCAAGATGCGGGTGATGGCTTCACCAGGCGGCTGGTTTTGCAAAAACTGCTGGAGGGGCTGAATGACGGCATGGCCCACGCCGGCACGGTAGGTGGTAAGCCGGTGCCACCACACCGCCGGATCCAGGCGGTCTGCATGTTCATCGTCGAGGTGGGCGGCTTCAAGCAACAACTGATGCTGGACGGCTGCTTGATGTACTACCTGCTGGAAGGTCGCAAAAATCTCGTCTTGAACCGTTTTGAGCCATTCCTGCTGTGCCTGTTCCACGGCCTGGACCGTTTCGGAAAACAGGGTATGCAGGGTGGCTTCATCCTCCAACCAGGCTTCGGGTGTGGGCGTTCGTGAAACCGGCGGGGGGGAAACGTCAGGAGAAGACACGCTCATGTTGGTTCCTCCGCCGTGGGGTGCCCGTTGGCGTGATCAGCAGGCGGCTGGAAGCCCGGATGGAGGTCGTGGATGGGATACAACAAGCCATGTCGCAAAAATTCAGACTTGGCTGCCTCGGTGACATCGCTGGCAAAAATAAATTCGTAACGGGTGTCTAGTACGTAGGCCTTCACCTTCAGTTGGGTTAGAAAGGTTTCCTTGAATACATCCTTGACGTTTACCACGATGGGTTTGTCGAGGTAAACATAGCGCGAGTTGGCGGCCGCACTGTAGGCAAGGGCTTTCGCCTTGCGGACATCGGTCCAGCCGGGAAGATACAAGTCCACTACAACCTGGCAGTCGAGCGCCCCGGCGTTGGCATTTGCCACCTGTCCTTCCACCACCTGCGAGTTGGGAACCGAAACGAGGTTGTCGTCGGGTGTAACAATGCGCGTGGAGCGAAGGCCAATGGAGACCACTTCGCCGTAGGTGCCCCCGACGCTTATTTTGTCACCTACCTGAAACGGCTGATCGAAGATGATAATAATGCCCCCGAAGATGTTTTTTAACACATCCTGTGCGGCAAACCCAATAGCCACGCCAAGGGCCGTGGCCGCCGCCAGCAAGCTGGATCGGTCGAGGTTAAAGACGCCGGAGAGCACAAAATACGTGGCCAATGACCAGGTGAGCAGCCGGACGATGGGAATCAGTTTCTTAAAAAACAGCCGCCGCGCCGCGCTCCGTTCTGCCAGCGTTTCGAGCAGGCTGACCATGCCTCGGATCAGGAACATGGTCAGCAACATGATCAGCGTTGCCAGAATAAATTTGCCGCCGAACTGTCGGACATCCTGTGCGGCCTCTTTGGCGGCGTCGGCAATGGGGGCATTGGAGGTGTCTGCCCGAACAGAGTCGGCTTCGGAATTGAGAAGGCGCGCCAGCGGGCCGTCGCGGGAGGGCGTCTCCAGCGTGCGGATGTCGTCGCGGAGGCGGGCTACTTCGGCGCGCAGCGCCGCCAGCGAGGCGGCCACTTCATCAGGTGCCAGGGAATCGGGAGGGGCCAGCGCAACCGGGAGCGAGTCAACCTGCAGGTCCTCCAGCAGGGAGGCTGGGAGGGCCTGGGTGGTATCCACCGTGTCTATCCCGGCCACAATAAGAGCTTCGTTGGCGTTCTGCGAAGGCGGGGGCGGGGTGAGCCGACACGCCCCAACCAGGAGCACCATGCTACACAGCAAGGGGCCGATCCATGGGTTAAAGGGAGAAGCCAAACGAATCATCGCCGTTGAGGAATAAACGCCCTGGCACCGGCAGGGTACCAACGCGCACAACATACTACGCGCTCCATGTTGCCGCAAGCGAGGAGCAGGAACTGCATGATTCTTGTATCTCGCAGAACCGATGCGTTATTTCTTAAATGAACTCCCCCTTTCAAAGTAGCCATTGCGTATGTTTACCGGTTGAGAATATGCAAAACACGTCGGTTTTAATTAAGCAAACCGTCATCGATCCGATAGCTTGTATCAGAACGCGGGGGAAGAGACCGCCTCCTCTCACCCAACTCCACGAGGGTTATGGATTCGACGCTGGTTGGTAAAGACATTGAACATTTTCGCATCGTTGGTCGCATCAGCGAGGGCGGGATGGGTATTGTGTGCAAAGCCATCGACAAACACCTGGAGGCGGTGCGTGCAATCAAGGTATTGAAGCCCGATCTGGCCCGGGACGAAGAATACATGATGCGGTTTAAGCGGGAGGCCAAGAACCTTGCGCAACTCAACCACCCCAACATCGTCACGGTACATACGATCTTCTTTGATCGCGTCGATCCATTTATTGTGATGGAGTATGTGGAAGGGTGGTCGCTCATGGACCGGATCCGCACGGACGGCCCGCTCGATGCTGTCGATGCCGTTCCCATCTTTAAGCAAATCCTGCGAGGGATGGATTATGCCCACAACAAGGGCATCATCCATCGGGACATCAAGCCGTCCAATATTTTGCTGACCCCCGAGGGGCATGTCAAGATCGCCGACTTTGGATTGGCAAAGCGGCAAGGGGGCGAAGATTCGACCATCACCGTCGCGACAATTGGCACGTTGCATTACATGTCGCCAGAGCAGGTGCTCAGCATGGCGCGGGTTGATCACCGCAGCGACTTGTACTCGCTGGGGATGACGTTTTATGAGGCCCTGGCCGGACGCACCCCGTTTAATGAAAAAGATGCTGCGTACATCGTCCTCAAAGCCATTGCGGAAGGACATTTTGCTACGCCGGATGTGTACCAGCAAACCATTCCAGAGGGGCTCAACGCCATCGTGATGCGTTCGCTGGCCAAAGATCCACAGCAACGGTTCCAGAGTGCCGGAGAAATGCTGCGGGCGCTTGAAGAATATGAGCGTTCGGCACCGCATTCGGCACGGCGGCGGTCTACCAAGACCCAGCCCAAGATGGAGCCAGACCCTCCTCCTAGCCGCCGTGAGGCGCGTGGGCGGGGACGGGCGCGCCCGCAACCGGGACGCCGAAATGAGCGCAAGCCCAAAGAAAAAAAACCGGCTGCCTCCAAACCGGGTAAATTCCCGATGATGCCCGTGTTGGTAATCGGGGCTGTACTGGTGCTGGCCGGGGTAGTGTGGGGGATCTTTGCCTTGCTTGATGGAACCGGATCGAACGATTCGCCAACACCGGCATTGCCTGCTGTTCAAGAGGTCACGCTCGCGCCGGGCATTTTTGTGGGAGAGGGCACGCCCAACGATGCGTTCTCGATGATGCAATTGCGGGTCCTTCCCTTTGGCGATGTGACAGTAGAAGGACTGACCTACAGCTATGAAGCCGCGCAAGGTGCGCCGCTTGAGGTGAGTGTGTCACCTGGAGAGCGGTTGGTGACGTGTACGCATCCGCTCTATGGAACCCGGCAGGCGGAAATTGCCATTGCACAAGGCGAACGGCGGGAGGTGGTCTGTTATTTTGAACCCTATATCCGGGTGGATGCCGAAGATCTGTCCGGGAATAGACTGGAAGCCGAACTGTACATCAACAACCGCCGCACGGGTGCCCTAACGCCTCTTAATGAAGGCTATTCCTTGTATCCGGGCGAGCACCTCGTGGAGGTATTCGTGGAGGGCTACCGGGTACTCAATGGCACCACGCGCGTCTTCGTCGCCGAGTCGGACGCCGAAGCCGTCCTGCAGGACCGGGCCGTCGAAACCCTGGTCTTTACACTGGGAGCCACCCGTTAGTTTGGGCGCGATATTTTTACCGTTGGCATCAAAATATTGATGCTTCCCCGTGAGGGATCATGATTTCGTGGAGGAAGGGAGTTAAGGGATGGACCGGACGGGACGATATATGCGAAGGATGCGTTTCGCAGATGCTTAACTAGGGCGAGCTAAATAATTAGGTGAAAAAGCGGATTTTCATTGTTGACGACGAGCCGAAGATCGGAGAACTGTTTGTCACCGTGCTACGGCGTGATGGCTTCGATGCCCGGGCTTTTGTAAACCCGCTTGCGGTGCTGGAGAAAATCGATGAGGGCGTCGTGCCCGATGTGATGCTGGCCGACCTGATGATGCCCAATCTCAACGGCATCGAACTGCTGGAAGCGCTTAAAAAGCGCAAGCTGATGCTGCCCGTTATCATTATGACGGCCCATTCCTCGGTGCAAACGGCAGTGGAGGCCATGCGGCTCGGGGCCTTTCATTACCTGCAAAAGCCTGTCAACCTGGAAGAGATGCGCGCCCTGATCGAGAAAGCACTCGATCTGTACGATGCAAAGAAAGAGCTGCACGAGATCAAAACCAGCCAGGCCGCTTCGCATCCCATCGAAGGTATTCTGGGCGACAACGATTCCATCGAGCAGGTGCGTGAGACCATCCGCACGCTCCGCAACGTACCCAACACCATTGTTCTTATTACGGGGGAAACGGGAACGGGCAAAAACCTCGTTGCCAAAACCATCCACTACAACTCTACCTACAACGCCGGGCGGTTCATGGAAATCAACTGCGCGGCCCTCCCCGATAATCTGCTCGAGGCCGAACTGTTTGGCTACGAAAAGGGAGCCTTCACCGACGCCCGCGATGCCAAGCCCGGCTTGCTCGAAGTAGCCGACGGTGGCACCGTGTTCCTCGACGAAATCGACTCGATGAGCGCGTCGCTGCAGGCCAAGCTGCTCTCGTTCCTCGAAAGCCGCACGTTTCGTCGTCTCGGGGGAGTGGACGACATCCGCGTGACCACGCGTATTCTGTGTGCTTCCAACGCCAACCTGGAAGAAAAAGTCGCCGAGAAGTCGTTTCGGAAAGACCTGTATTTTCGTATCAACGTCGTTAATATCTACATGCCGCCCCTGCGGCAAATGGGGCGCGACGTGATCGAAATTGCCGATGCCGTCATCTATGACTTCAATCAGGAACTGCGGCGCGACATTCAGGGCTTCACCAGCCGAGCGGAAGACAAATTGCTGGGGCACAACTGGCCGGGCAACGTGCGGGAGTTGCGGAATGTGCTCGAGCGGGCCATGATTTTCTCGCAAGGAAACCGCATTGATGCCGAAGACCTCATCCTTTCCTCGTCGCTTGGTCTCGACGAAATCAGTTCGGTAAACGGGCGTTTTCAGTTTCCCACGGGCCGCAGCTTGGAAGAACTGGAGCGCGCCTATATTTTGCATATCCTTGAGTCGCGCAAAGACAGCTACGCCGAAATAGCCGACGTGCTGGGCATCTCCAAAAAGACGCTCTGGGAAAAGCGCAAACGGTATAATCTCGACGAAGAAGCCACCCGCCCCTGAGGACAGAGCAGGGAGCATATCGACGCGAAGCACGTAGCGAAGCGTCCTGGTGGTTAGCAGATCCTCCTTTTGTCATGGCATCCAGGGAATTCTTACCTTGCTTCTCTCGGAAACTCGTCGTTACTTAACGCCGTTAACAAGACCATCATGGCTGAACGAACGTCTAGCGCAGACCTCCGGCGGCTCATCTTAGACACCACGCGCCATCTCCTCGTGGAAAAAGGATATGCCGACCTGTCGATGCGCAAGATTGCCAAAGCCATAGGCTACAGCGCTACCAGCATTTATCTCCATTTTGAGAACAAAGATGCCTTGTTTCACGCCCTCATTGAGGAGGGTATGGAGCGGTTGCTGGCAGAACTGAAGCAGGCCGAGGCCGCCCATCCTGGTGATCCGGTAGCACGTCTGGAAGCGTTGTGCCAGGCGTATGTACACTTTGGGCTGGAAAACCCTGAATATTACGAGATTATGCTCCTGTTGCATCCCGCGCATATGGCCCGCTACCCGGCCGATAAATTCCGTCGGGCTCGCCGCAACCTGGACGTGATAGAGGCCGCACTGATCGATGGGGTGAACCAGGGCGTCATGCAGGCCACCAACACCCGGGTTTCTACGAGCGTGATCTGGGCCGCCCTGCATGGCGCGGTGTCGCTGTTGAATGCCAAACGCGTTGACATTCGGATTGCCCACAAGGATTTGATTGCCGAGACGGTCCGGCACACTTTGCGGGGGTGTTGCCCTTCTCTGGAACGATAAACCATCCGAAGCGGTGGAAGCGCTTGCAACGGTTTATGGGTCTCACAAAGCTAAACTAACATGGCTGCTCGCATTCATACCGCACCACCCAATACTGGCCACGCCACGCTGGGAAAAACCCTTCCCGATGTGCTCTACGAAACGTGTGCCGCGTATGAGAATGCTACTGCACTCAATCAGCCCACCGACGGGGGGTGGATCTCGTATTCATACACTGAGTTTCGGGAGCAGTCGGAGCAACTGGCGTTGGGGTTGTTGGCGCAGGGCGCCGAGCGGGGCGACAAGGTGGCGTTTTACCTCGATAGCGATGTGTATTTCTGCATCGCCGACATGGGCTGTCTGCTAAGTGGCCTCATCAGCGTGCCCATCTACCTGACCACCGCCCCCGAGGCCACACAGTTTATCCTGGGCCACGCCGAAGCCAAAATGCTGATCGTGGCGGATGGGGAACGGCTGGAACGTATTGTATCTTTGCTTCCAAACCTTCCGCTCATCCAGACGGTGGTGATTGCCAACTACCGCGAGGGAGATACCATTCCTGACTTGCCCGACGCGGTGCAATGGGTATCCATGGATAGCCTGCGGGAATTGGGCAAAAAAGCCATGGCAGCATCTCCCGATGCCATCACGTCGCTTCGGGAACAGATCGACCCGCACGACATTGCCACGCTGATCTACACCAGCGGGACGACGGGAGAGCCGAAGGGCGTAATCCTGACGCATGAAAACATCTCCTACAATGCTCTCACGTCATTCAGCGGCATGACGGGTTTTCGGACGGGGGAAGAGGGCGAACGTGGCATCTCGTTTTTGCCCCTTACGCATGTTTTCGCCCGCACGCTGCACTACGGATACGTGTCGATGGGCAACAGTGTCTATTTCACCACGCCGAACGACTTGGTGGCGGCCCTTCCAGAGGTAAAGCCAACCGTGTTTGCCACCGTCCCGCGTGTGCTGGAAAAGGTATACGCCAAGATTCAGGAACGCACGGCGGAGGCGACGGGGGCGAAAGGTGCCATTGCAAAATGGGGGTTGCGACTGGCCCAGCAGTACGAACTCGGGAAAGAGCCAACGGGCTTCTACAAGCTACAACTGGGCCTTGCCGACAAACTCGTTTTCAGCAAGTGGCGGGCCGTGTTGGGAGGGCGCATGCGCTTCGTCATCTGTGGCGGGGCGGCGCTCAACAAGGACCTTGCAAACGTCTTTTCGGCGGCGGGACTCATCATTTTACAAGGCTACGGCCTCACCGAAACGAGTCCCGTCATTACGTTTAATCGCCCAACCCGTAACCGTGCAGGCACGGTGGGCGAGCCCATTCCCGCCGTAGAAGTGATGATCGCTGACGATGGTGAGATCCTGACACGCGGGCCGCATGTGATGCAGGGCTATTACAAGGCGGAGGACAAAACCGCCGAGGTGATTAATGCCGACGGCTGGTTTCACACCGGCGACATTGGCGAGTTCACGGATGAAGGCTACCTGCGCATCACCGACCGCAAGAAGTCGCTCTTTAAGCTCTCCACAGGCAAGTATGTGATTCCGCAGCCGCTGGAGAACAAGCTCGGCATTGAGGCGCTCGTGGAGCACGCCGTGGTGGTGGGTGCCGGGCAGAAGTATTGCACCGTGCTCCTTTTTCCCGATCAGGAGGCGCTGCGGACGTTTGCACGCCTGCACGGGCTGAACGCCGAGGCGCCGCTGGAGCAACTGGTGAAGAAGCCTGCCGTCATTGCCCGGTACCAGGAACTGGTGGATCAGGCGAACGAAGGCATGGACCACTGGACCACGATCAAGCGCTTCGTAATCATCCCAGACCAGCTCACCATCGACAATGGACTGCTTTCGCCCAAGATGAGTGTAAAGCGGTCGAAGGTGCGGGAGCGCTTCCAACAAGAAATTAACGCGTTGTATGAGGAAAGCCGCTCGCAGCAAGCGGTCGGATAATTCCTTGCCGGATTTTTACCTACCTCGAACATAAATCACGATATACATCATGGGAGCAACAACGGTGGCCAGCCGATCACAAAACGGAACGTCGAGCGCGGCGGCTTCGGCATCCACGAAGCCGTTTCGGACGGCGGCGGTGCTGGGCGCAGGCACGATGGGCGCGCAGATCGCGGCGCATCTTGCCAACGCCGGGCTACAGGTTTTTCTGCTCGACATCACCCCGCAATCAATTGGGAAAGAGGGCAAGCCAAACGATATCGTCGAGGGTGCTTGGAAACGGGCTTCCAAGCTCAAACCCGACCCGTTTTTCACCTCGCGTACAGCAAACCGAGTGAAACTTGGTAACTTCGACGAACACTTCGACTGGGTAGGGCAGGCCGACTGGGTCATTGAGGTGGTGGTTGAACGTCTCGACATCAAACGCGACGTGATGGCCCGCATTGAGGCTGCCGCCCGTGAAGACGCCGTCATCTCGTCCAACACCAGTGGCATCCCGATCCGCGAAATCGCCGAGGGGCGGAGCGAAGGTTTTAAACGGCGCTTCCTCGGCACGCACTTCTTCAACCCGCCCCGCTACCTCAAGCTGCTCGAACTTATCCCAACCGCCGACACCGACGCGGCGATCCTGGATCGGGTGGCGCATTTTGGGCGCGTGCATCTGGGCAAAGGCATCGTCGTCGCCAACGACGTGCCCTACTTTGTAGGAAACCGTGTGGGCACGTATGGCATGTTTCGGGCCATGCGCTACTTCACCGACGGCGATTACACCATCGAGGAAATTGATGCGCTGACGGGGCCGCTGGTCGGGCGTCCGAAGTCAGCCACATTCCGCACCGCCGATGTGGTGGGGCTGGATGTGATGATGCACGTGGCGCACAACATGTACGAAAAGGCTGTCCACGACGAAAGTCGCGATGCGTTTCTGATCCCGGACTTGCTCAAGCAACTCGTCGAAAATGGGGCACTGGGTGCCAAAACCAGGGCCGGGTTTTACAAGAAAGAAGGCAAGGTCATCAAGTCGATTAACCCGGCGACGGGGCAGTATGAAGCGCCGGAGCCGCTCAACCTGCCGGGGCTAGACGCGGTGAAAGGCAGCTTGACGGATCGGCTCAACGCGTTGTACGAAGACGACGGACGCGCTGGGGCGTTTTTCCGCGAGACGACGCTCGATTTGCTCGGCTACGCGGCCCGACGCATTCCTGAAATCACCGACAGCCCTGCCAATGTTGACTGCGCCATCCGGTGGGGATTTGGCTGGGAAGTGGGGCCGTTTGAGATCTGGGATGCCCTGGGCTTTGATCGCGTGCTGCATGACCTAAGTGCGGCCAACATCGTGTTGCCGGATTGGGTCGGCGAGATGGTAGCAAACGAAGCCGACGCCTTTTATGAGGGCGAGGCGGTGTATGTCCCTGCAAAAGGCGGCTATGTGGCGGATCCCCGCCCGGCGGATTCCTGGAGCTTGGCGGCCATCGCTGGTGAAAAAAATCGCGAACTCTGGTCGAACGACGAAGCCGCGCTGCTCGACATCGGCGATGGCGTGGCGTTGTATGAGTTCCGGTCGAAGGCCAACTCGCTCGGCTCGAAGGTGATGACGGGCGTGCGTGAGGTAATTGACTTCGTCGAAAACGACTCCAATTTGCGCGGGCTGGTCATCGGCAACAAAGGCAAAAATTTCAGCGTCGGCGCAAACCTCGGCGAGGTGATCGGCGCGATTCAGGCGGGCGAGTTTGATATGCTGGAACGCTTCATCAAAGGCTTCCAAGACACCATTCAAGCCATTCGGTACAGCACCAAACCGACCGTGGTAGCCGTGCATCAACGGGTGCTGGGCGGTGGGTGCGAGATGGCGATTGGATGCCCCAACCCGGTGGCCTCCGCCGAGACGTACATGGGCCTCGTGGAACTGGGCGTCGGACTGATTCCGGCAGGTACGGGCACCATGCGCATGGCGGCGCGGGCCTCCAACCAGACGCCGAACGACCACCTGAGCGAAATACAAGCCTGGGTCCGTAAATACTTCGAAATTATGGCAATGGCGAGCGTTTCCATGAGTGGGCAGCAGGCGAAAGAAATGGGCTTTTTGCCCGAACACGCCCGCATCGTGATGAACGACGACCGGAGGCTGCACGTCGCCAAAGAGGAGGTGCTGCGGCTCTCCAACGAAGGCTACCTGCCACCGCCTGTCGAGACCCACATTCACGTCCTCGGACGACCGGGTGCCGCAGCGATGCAGGTGGGGCTGTACCAGTACCTCGAAGGCCGCTTCATCAGTGACTATGACAACTACCTCGCCACCCGACTTGCGTACGTCATCACCGGCGGCGACCTGAGTGGCGATGCGTATGTCCACGAAGACTACCTGATCGATTTGGAGCGTGAGGTGTTCCTCGGCCTCCTCGGCGAAGCCAAAACACAGGAGCGGATCGCGTACCTGCTGCAAAACAATAGGCCGTTGAGGAATTGAGGGAGTTTCCGACAACGACGCGTAGATCGTGTCATCCCGAACGAATGTGAGTGATCTCCCTCGTTGTGCTAACCTTCAGGTGGGAGACCTCTCCTCGCTTCGCTCGTCGAGATGACACAAAAGAGCGGCAAGCAGTTTCCTTGAGAAAAAATGACCTGAGACCTGCCGACCTGATAGACCTGTAAAGACAAAACCTTAAATAAATGCAAACAACCAACGCCTATATCGTCAGCAGCGTACGCACCGCTGTGGGGAAAGCCCCGCGCGGCTCGCTGCGACATTTTCGCCCGGAAGCGATGGGCGCTGAAGCGGTGAAAGCCGCCATCGCGCGGGTGGCGGGCCTGACGCCTGAACACATCGACGACGTGATGATCGGGTGCGCGTTTCCGGAGGGGCCACAGGGCATGAACGTGGGGCGCATCATCGCACAGAAAGCGGGGCTGCCTGAAACCGTGCCTGGCGCCACCATCAACCGCTTTTGCTCGTCGGGGTTACAAACCATCGTCATGGCCTCGCAGGCGATCATGGTGGGGCACGCCGAATGCATTGTGGCAGGCGGGGCCGAGTCGATGAGCCATGTGCCGATGAGCGGTTTTTTCTTCTCGCCGGATCCGGCGCTGGCCGAGGCGGCTCCCGAGGTTTATATCTCGATGGGCAACACGGCAGAAAACGTCGCCGAGAAGTTCGGCATCAGCCGCGAGGAGCAAGACCGCTTCGCCCTGCAGTCGCACCAGCGGGCGCTGGCGGCGATTGCTGAAGGGCGCTTCGCTGAAGAAATCGTCCCGCTCCACATCGCTGAGACGCACTACGCCGACGGTGACACCGTTCAGGTGGAAGCTACCTTTGCTGTAGACGAAGGCCCGCGCGCTGACACCAGCGCCGAAGCCCTCGCACGGCTGCGCCCGGTGTTTCGCAATGGCGGCTCCGTGACGGCGGGCAACGCCTCTCAGACCTCTGATGGGGCCGCCGCCTGTGTGGTGATGAGCGAACGGTTGATGCACGAACTCGGCGCACAGCCGATGGGGCGTATCCTCGGCTTTGCCGTGGCGGGCGTAGCACCCGAACTCATGGGCATCGGCCCGGTCAACGCGATCCCGAAGGCCTTGCATCAGGCAGGGCTCTCGCTGGGCGACATCGGCCTGCTCGAACTCAACGAGGCGTTTGCAGCGCAGGCACTTGCGGTGATCCAGGAAGCTGGACTCGACGAAGCCATCACCAACGTAAACGGTGGGGCGATAGCGCTGGGGCATCCCTTGGGATGCACCGGGGCCAAGCTCACCGCGACACTCCTGCATGAGATGAAACGACGGGGCATACGCTATGGCATCTGCACAATGTGCATCGGCGGGGGCATGGGCGCTGCTGCGGTTATCGAAAACGTGATGCGTTAACCCCGATGTAGCCTCTGCATCTGGCATCGTACTTCCCCTGTAGTAAAAGACAAAATCACCTTACAGACATTCCCCTTTTTGCTTCTGAACTTAACGGTGTTAATTGCCTGGATGGGTGAGAAAGCGCCGGTGTTTTTTACACACCAAAACCACGGAAATATCATGGCTATGCGAAATAAACTTATTGGAGCCGCCGCGCTTGGGGTGCTGTTTGGGGTACCTGCCGTTCGGCGCAAGGCGCTTTCCAAACCGCTCATGAAGGGCATGAAGAAAGCCGGTTTTCTGCCTACCATCTCGCCGACGGAGAAAACGGCGATAGATGCCGGAACGGTGTGGGTGGATGGCGAACTGTTTTCTGGACACCCCAACTTCAAGCGGCTGCTAAACGAAGATTACCCGGACTTGACGCCGGAGGAACGCGCCTTCCTGGAGGGGCCGGTGGAAGAAGTATGTCGGATGACCAAGGATTGGGACGTGTTCCAGCGCCGCGATCTGTCGCCGGAAGTGTGGGACTTCTTAAAAAAGGAAGGTTTTTTCGGGCTTATTATTCCGAAGAAATACGGGGGACATGGCTTCAGCGCCTCGGCGAACAGCGCCGTGGTGGCCAAGCTCAACGCCCGCAATCAGGTGCTCGGTATCACGGTGATGGTGCCTAACTCGCTGGGGCCTGCCGAACTGCTCATCCATTATGGCACGAAGGCCCAGCAGGACCACTACCTGCCCCGGCTGGCACGTGGTGAAGACATCCCGGCCTTTGCGCTCACCGAGCCGAACGCAGGCTCCGATGCAGGAGCGATCCAGTCGAGCGGTGAAGTCTTCAAAGGCAAGGGTGGCAAGCTGTACGTGCGGCTCAACTGGCATAAACGCTATATCACCCTGGCAGCGATTTCCTCAGTGCTTGGGCTTGCCTTTAAGCTCAAAGATCCGAATAACCTGCTCGGCAAAGGCACCGACCTCGGCATCACCTGCGCCTTGATTCCTACTGCGACCCAAGGCGTGGTGTTGGGGAAACGACATGACCCGCTCGGCATCCCGTTTTACAACTGCCCGACCGAAGGGCACAACGTAGAACTGCCGCTGGAAGAGGCGCTCATCGGTGGCGCGAAAGGGGCCGGACAAGGCTGGCGGATGCTGATGGAAAGCCTTGCGGCGGGGCGGGGGATTTCGCTTCCCGCCACTTCTACGGGCGGGGTTAAGCTGGTGTACCGTGTTGCCAGTGCCCATGCTGCCGTGCGCAAGCAGTTTGGCTTGCCCATTGGCAAGTTCGAAGGCATCGAGGAGCCGCTGGCGCGGATCGGAGGCAAGACCTACATCGTGGAGGCGGCGCGGCGCTACACCAACGGGGGGCTCGACAAAGGGGCGAAGCCAGCGGTGGTGACGGCCATGATGAAGTACAGCACCACGGAGCTTTTTCGCGAAGTGATAAACGACGGCATGGACATCCTCGGAGGCAACGCTATCTCGCGTGGGCCGAGCAATGCCCTGGCCCATGGCTATCAGGGTGTGCCCGTGTCGATTACCGTCGAAGGTGCCAACATCCTCACCCGCACGCTGATGGTGTTCGGGCAGGGTGCGATCCGCTGTCATCCGTATGCCCTCAAAGAGATTCAGGCCCTCGAATCCGATGATCTTGTCTCGTTCGATAAGGCATTTTGGGGCCACATCGTGCATGTGGGAGCCAACAAGATGCGGGCGCTGGTGCACTCGATGACGCGGGGCGCGCTGGCTCAGGCTCCTACCAACGGCCCCACCGCACCCTACTATCGCAAGCTGGCGTGGGCCTCGTCGTCGTTCGCCTTTATGGCGGACGTAGCGATGGGCACGCTGGGCGGCAACCTGAAGCGCAAAGAAAAGCTGACAGGTCGCTTCGCCGACATCTTCACGTGGATGTACCTCGGCAATGCGGTGCTTACGCGGTTTGAAAAAGAAGGCCGGCCGGCAGAGGACCTGCCCTTTATGCGTTGGGCGATGGAATACGCCTTCTGGCAGATCCAGGAAGCGTTCGACGGTATTTATGCGAACCTTGAGGTGCCGGGCCTGTCGCTCATGCTCAAAGGGCCGATGCGGTGGTGGTCACGGATGAACCCGATCGGCAGTCCGCCGTCCGACGAACTGGGCCATCAGGTGGCAGCGGCGATGCAGGTGCCTGGGCCGCAGCGGGACCGACACACGGCCGGATTGCATGTGTCGCGAGATACGGCAGACCCGCTGGGACGGCTCGAACATGCGCTTCGACTGTCGCATGCTGCGGCGCCGCTCGAACGCCGGTTAAAAGACGCCATCAAGCAGGGCGCTTTGCCCAAGACCCATCCGGCCAAACTTGTTGTGCTGGCCCTTGAAAAAGGTATCCTCAATGAAGAAGAAGCGGCCCGTTTGCAGGCTGCCGAAAAGGCCCGTAGCGCTGCCATTCAGGTAGATTCGTTTACGTTGGAGGAATACCTGGAAACCTCCGTGGGAGGAGTGGCTGCACCCAAGAACGGGGCAGCGAAACGAGAAACCAAAAGCCGCAAGGTGAAGACACCCACCAGCGCTTGATCAGACAGGTGGCTCGGACGCTTCATCCTGTTCTTCTTTGGTGATGAGAGGGACAGGGTGAAGCGGTGCCTATTCCATTGCCCCGCGATACTTCGCCGCTTCGTCGGGATTACCGAGGACGTCATAAAGGTCGGCGAGGTGCTGGCGGATGCTGGTGTATTGCGGATGCTGTTCGCCCACCGACTGGCGCAGCAGCGAGAGCGACGTGAGGAGCTGAGTTTCGGCTTCTTCCATCTTTCCCTGCTTGCGGCACACCTGCCCGATGTTACCAGTGACAACCGCTGTGAAGTAATGAACTTCGCCGACCGCTGCTTTTAAAATCTCCAGCGCATCGCGGTAACTGGCCTCGGCTTCTGCATAGCGTTCCTGTCGCTCCAGAAGTTTTGCGAGGTTGTTGATCCTCACGCCCGTTGTAGCGTGGGCCTCGCCCCGTGTTCGGCGCGTTAAGGCGACCGACTCGCGCAAAAGCGGCTCTGCTTCGTCGTCGCGCTGTTGCATAAACAGGTTCCAGCCGAGGTTGCCCACCGATTCGGCGACGAGCGGGTGTTCCTCGCCGTAGGTGGCACGCCGCACGGCCAAGCTTTCCCGGTACAAGGTTTCGGCAGCCTCGTATTCGCGCATAGCGTTGCGTAACACCGCGAGGTTGTTGATGATATTTCCCGTTTTGGGATGGGTGTCACCTAAACGACGGCGACGGATCGCCAGCGCGGCGCGGTAAAGGGAATCAGCAGGTTGATAATCTCCCTTCTTGTGATGGATCGTTGCCAGGTTGTTAAGAGAGGTCGCCACATCGAGATGGTCGTTGCCAAGTAAACGCTGCCGCATGGCCAAGGCTTGCTCATGGAGCCACCGTGCTTCATCCAGATCACCCGCCTCGCTGAGGGCCACGGCTTGGTGGTTGAGGGTGGTGGCCAGCGCCGGATGGGCGTCGCCGAAGACCGTACGTTGGATGTCGAGCACGCGCTGGTAGATCGAATCGGCAGCGGCATAATCGCCCCGCTCGTAGCGGTACCAGGCATAGGAAGAGAGGGCCGCTGCCGTCTCCGGGTGATTGGCATCGAAGGCTTGTTGGTGTAGCCGGATCGCCTGCTGATGCAAGGAGTCGGCCTTTTCATAGGCTCCCTGCTGATGCGCGAAGGTCGCCAGCGTGGTCAGCAATGGCGCATCATCAAGCGGTTGGTGGCCCGGCAGCGCTGCATTCAGGTGGAGCGCGGTCTCGACAGCAGTGGTGGCTTTATCATAATCGCCTTGTGCCGCCTGGATGAGGCCGAGGTGATGTATGCTTTCTACCCGATTGGCTTCGGAGCCAGGATGTTGTCCTTGTAGGGTCAGTGATTCCTGCGTCCACCGGGTTGCTTCGTCATAGTCGCCTTGCTGATACCGCAACACCCCGAGCAAGTGAAGGGTCTGGGCGACATCGGCATGGGCCTCGCCAAGATGGTGTTGTTGAATGGCAAGGGCTTGTTGAAGGAGAGAATCTGCGCGATCATACCAGCCCAGGTTACTGAAGGCATTGCCTATAACTGTGAGCATCTGGGCCTGCACCTGGGGCTGGGAGCGCAGGGCTTCTACCTGTTCGATACCGCGTTGCAGGAGTTCCGGTGCCGTAAGCGTGTCGCCCAGCGCTTCTTCCGGGTCGCTGGCTTCGAAGAGGCCGAGCATAAAGCGGGATACTTCCTGCGCCTTGAGGGCCTCCAACTGGGCAACGTCGCGTTGGGCCTGGAGGCGAACGGTATAAAAGCCAATGAGGATGAGGAATAGCATCGATGCAGCGACGGCGGCCAGTACCCCCTGGCGATGCCGGTACACGAACTTCTTCAATCGGTACCGGGCTGTCGCTGGACGGGCCACCACCGGCAAGCCTTCCAGGTGGCGGCGAATGTCTTCGACGAATGCTTCGGCGCTTTGATACCGGCGCTGGGGTTCTTTTTCCAGCGCTTTTAAGCAGATCACATCGAGATCGCCCTTTAAGCGGCGTTGCAACTGGTCGATGGTGGTAGCCCGTGCCTCCACGCGTTCTTTGGTGGCAGCGGAGGCGGTGCCGCTCACCGCCGTAGAGGGCTTGGGGGGCGACAAGGTGAGGACCGCCTCAGCATCTTTAAGGTGATGCCCCGTCACGGCATAGGGACGTTGCCCGGTGAGTAGTTCATACAGCACCACCCCGAGGGCATAGACGTCGGTGGCAGCGGAAACAGGCTCTCCTCGGATCTGCTCAGGAGCGGCATAGGCGGGCGTCATCAGGGGCTGGACGGTCTGGGTCAGGGCTTGGCCTGCTGCTGTTTCGGCCTCGGCCATGACTTTGGCAATGCCGAAGTCGAGCAGCTTTACCTGCGGTTGCCCCGCCTCATCCACGGTGACCAGCAAATTGGAGGGCTTCAGGTCGCGGTGAACAATAAAGTGTTGGTGGGCATGCTGTACTGCCCGTCCTACCTCCATAAAAAGGTTCAGTCGTTGGGTCAAGGGCAGCCGGTGCGTGTCACAATAGGCGTCCAGGGGCTGGCCTTCCACATATTCGAGCGCAAAATAGGGGGTGCCATCATTCGCGATGCCCACATCATAAAGGCGGGCAATGTTGGGGTGCTCTAGTTGTCCCAGTACCTGTTGTTCATGTAGAAAACGGTCGCGCAAGCCCGGGTTGCCCAGCCCTCCCCGCACCAACTTGAGGGCGACCTTTCGTCCTACGTCGGGGCGCTCGGCGAGGTACACCACCCCCATGCCTCCGCGTCCCACTTCATGCGCAATGGTGTACGGACCAATCTGCGGAGGTGTGGGCAGGGGGTTTTTCCGTTCCGTTTGCAAAGCCGGTGCAACGAAAGAGGCAACATCGTCGTCGAGAAAGGCGGGCATGTCGGCCTGAAGCAGTTTTTCGACCTCTCGTCGCAACTCTTCGTCGTTGCTACATAGCGCCTGAAGGCGAGCCGGGCGTTCGGCAGGGTCGAGGTCGAGAACCGCATCTAGGATCGGGTCAATTTGCTTCCATCGATCAGGTGTCATCGGTTCAGGTAGCAAACAGTGGAAGGGAGGAACGTTGCAATCAGAATACGAAGGAGCACGGTGCAACCGGAAATCGTTGGACGACGGGGGCTTATTCCTCGTTTAAGGCCCGTGCCAGCCACAGCTTCGCTTTATACCAATCGTTGCGGACGGTTCGTGGTGTCAGGCCGAGCACGTCCGCGATCTCTTGCTGGGTCATGCCGCCGAAAAACGTGTATTCCACCACTTGGCTGAGGCGCTGGCTAAATTGTGCCAGGTGGTCCAGTGCTTCATCGAGTGCCAGAATCATTTCGCCCCGCATTTCTATGGGCACCGACCCATCTTCGAGGGCGATGGGCTTGCGTTTGCCGCCCCGCTTTTTTGCCTGCTGATGCCGAAAATGGTCCACCAATACCTGGCGCATGGCACGGGCGGAGAGGGCATAGAAATGCACCCGGTTTTTCAGGTCTGCCGGTGCCTGTTGCTGATCGAACAGCTTGAGGTAGGCTTCGTGGACCAGGGCGGTCGTGTGCAACTCGGCGTCCCGGTGATGACGGAGTTGTGCGTGGGCGATTTGGCGGAGTTCGTCGTAGACGAGCGGATAGAGTTGGTTGAGCGCGTCTTCGTCGCCCTGCCGTACGTCGGCGAGCAAGCGGGTAATGTCGGGTGTGACCATACAAAATTCCTGTCGCTGACAAAAAAAGGGTGGGGGTCGCCGACGCAAGAGGGTACCGGAATATAATGGAAGTAGGTGTTCTTTGTCGGCGATTTCCGATTGGGAGGGTGGTTTCCGTATTCGGGGTGAGGGCTTACTCCTCGTTCGTGGATCTGCACATCCAATCGTCTTGCTCCCATGCGTGCTTTTTCTTGTTTCTCCCTTCTCGCCGTTTTAGTGCTTGGTACCCCCTGGGCGACGCTTGTTGCTCACGCTCAGGAGGGCTCGGGCGCATATATTGCCTATACCTTTGCCAACCAACCAACGTCGGGCACCTACACGCCTCAGGCGGCTTATACCCTGAACCCAGCCGGTGACGTCACCGTGACGCGCAGCAGCACGGGCGTGTACACGGTTCGGTTCATCAACCTGGGCACGGTGTATCATGAGCGCACCCGTAACGCAGGAACCGACGGAGAAGCGGGTGGGGCCGGTCAGGTGCAGGTCTCGGCGGTGGATACCCCCGGCGCGTATTGCAAAGTGGCGGGTTGGGACGCTGGGGGGGCTTCCTCGGACCTGACGGTCAACGTACGCTGCTTTAATGCCGCAGGAAACCTTACGGATGCGCGCTACACGGTGCTTTTTCTGGAACCCCAACTGAATGCAGGCGCCATGGGTTTTGTGTGGGCGAATGAGCCGGGTCTGTCTTCCTATGCCCCCGCCGGAACGCGTGCCTACAATAGTGCAGGAGGCCATATCCAGATTACACATCCCTCGAGCGGGTTTTACATCGTTCGGTTCCAGCGGATGGGGCGGTATGCGGATCCCGCCCTCGCCGCAGGGGGCGGGCAGGTACACGTCACGGGATACGGCACGGATAATACCAAGTGCCAGATCACGGGCTGGAGCCTGATCGACGAAGACTATCGGGCGCTCGTGCTGTGCCGCACGCCATCGGGGGGGCTTACGGATGCCCGTTTCTCATTGCTGGCCCTGTGGCCTGAGACCAACGTAGGAACCCATGCTTATGCCTGGGCGACCAGCCTACCGCTGCCGCCACGTACACGCCCACCACGTCCTACAATGATGGCCGCCCCGTATCAGTGACGCCGACGGGAACAGGCGCCTATGAGGTCGTCTTTAGTGGGCTCACCGTTTTCTTCGGCGGTCATATGCAGATTGCCGCACGTCAAGATCCCAACACGACGTGCCAGGTGCAAAACTGGACACCAGCGACGGGCAACTTGCGGATAAACGTACGATGCTACGACGAAGCGGGCCTTCCGGCAAACGCCCAGTTTGTAGTCTCGGCGTTCTTTGGTGCAGCACCCGATCCGGGCAATCCGAATGTTGCCCTCGACTTCGACAGTTTTACAGGCGGCACGCTGCTTGGTGCTGAGCTGTACGAAACCCACGGCCTCCGCTTCTCCAGAGGCGTAGAGGTAGTGGAATGTGATGCAGACACCTTTGAATGCAGCCGGTCCCGCTCAGCCCACAATGTGGTCGCCCCGGTTGAGGTGCCGGAGGAGTTTCGGCGCGATGAGCTTCGCATGACCTTTGCGCATGACCAGAACGAGGTGGCGGTTTCTCTCAATGCGGCCTTGCTCGATGGGCAGGAGCGGGAAGTGACGATGGAAGCAAAAGCCATCAGCGGGTTTACGCTGGGGACGGTGACGGACGTTGTGCGAGGAGATCCAGCATGGGCAACACGCCTCCGCATCGCCGCCCCCGGCATTCGACGGGTGTATATCACCTCTCGGTTGGTGGGCGCAGACACCGATGACAACCAGATCATCCTGGATGACCTGTATTACACCGACACCACCCCGGCTCCGCCCGACGAGTCCCTTCCTATTTTGTTGATAATGAACATTTCTGAAGGGGATGTGCTGGCGGATTCTTCACTGAACTACACGGTGATAGCGCGTGAAAATGTGGGGTTTGATATCATCACGACTGAAGTGGTGCGGGTTTCCGACGGGGCGGCCATCCAGCCCCTTACGACCCTTTGTGGGACATCGGGCACAGGCGTCTGTCCCGCTATCTTTGAGCAGGACCTCTCCGTAGGGTTGACCGCCCCCGGCGATTATCGAGTGACAGCTACCGCCACCGATGAGGCCGGGAATACGGCAACGAAATCGGTGACGGTGATGTACGAGCCGCCCCCGCCACCGCCGCCCGCTTTTGTGCACAAGGTCGAATTCAACCAATCCGTCACAAACCGGCTGTACGACCGCAACATCTCGCTACCCCAGGATGTGTTCATCATCCCCGGCAAAGACCTGCTGATCCGGTATTATCTTCACTCCGAAGACGAACCCCGCGCCGACTTTACGGCTTCATTGCGGCTGGAAATAGAAAAAGGCGATGGGACCGCTGTGAGCCGCACCCTCTCGCCGAATGCCGGGTCTTCGCGTGTGGATCTGATGCCCCTTCCTGAGGATACAGGGTCGGCTCGCCGCGATTCGCTGGTGGCGATGCGCACCAACCTCAGCCGGACGCTCAACTTCGTGATTCCGGGCGATTGGTTCGAGGACGCGGTGTTTACGGAAATCGAACTGTGGGAGGGGCTCATCAACCTGAGCCGTGCCCAGATTCACGATACCCGCGATAACTCGTCAACCCTCGCTTTGCAACTCGTCTTTGTAAACGATCAGCAATTCCTGAGACTGGGGCGGGACAATTTTGAGGAAAACGTGCTTCCCTATCTGGAGTATGCCCTTCCCTATGGGGACATACAAATCTTGTCCGAGCGGGGCGCTAATTTTAACGGCCAGGTTTTCCTGGACCTGAGTCCTTGCGCACATCTCAAATATATGTTGTCGCTTTACAGCGCCGACTTCGGCCCCACGGGCTTACCCACAGGATCCCGGGTCTGGTGGAGCAAGGGAATCTTTGCCATGCCGGAAGACTTGTATGGGGATGACTGCGTTGGGATCGGGCAGGTGCCGGGGCGTAACTTTATGTCCCAGTTCATTGGGGGGACCGCGGCGCACGAAATCGGCCATAATACGGGTCTCGAACATGCCAGCAATGCACACGGCGAGGCGGGTGGGGGTGGGTTTACGCCCTGGCCGTATTACCACGGCGCCATGGGGAATCCCGGTGAGACGTTTGGTGTCATTTTAAATGCCACCACCCCACCGGGAGACGGCATGGCCGGTGAATGGGAGCCCTTTCTGATCGACCCCTGTCCTACGTCTGACTTTTCCCAACGCTTCGCGCCCGGTGGATGTGCGCTCATGGACGACACCACCCATGTCTTTGTCCCGCACGAAATGATGTCGTATGGCATCGGAGCTGGGCTCGAAGACACCATCATCCCCGAAACACGGGGGCGGTGGCCGTCCGTAGATACCTACATGGCGATGTATGGCCGGGGAAGAACCTATTCACCGAGCCCCGCACCAGCGATGGTTGCGGCGTATGGCGGTCAGACGGAGATGTTCACTGCAGCAGAAACGGAAGACGGACCGATCCAAGTTCTCGTTGTGACGGGGATCATAAAAGCAGATGGTGCAGCCCATGTATTACCCATGGTGGGGCGCGCCGCCACGATGGAAGAACTGAGCATTCAGGAGCCTGGGCCGTACCTCATTGAACTGTTGGGCGAAGACAACGCCGTCCTTGCCTCTGCCAGTACGGTAGAGAGTGCCTTAGCCGATGGGGAAGGGGAGATGCTGTTTATCCAAGCGATGCTGCCCTATGTGCAAAACGCCAGACGCGTGCGCATCACGCGGGAAGGCGTGATGGTGATGGAAAAAGCGGCGTCGCTGCATGCCCCGACGGTACGGGTGCAGTACCCCAATGGGGCCGAACATTTTAACGGAGATCGTTTTGAGATTCGGTGGGAAGGAAACGATGCAGATGGCGACGATCTGACGTATGTGGTCGAGTACAGCCCTGATAATGGGGCCAAATGGGAAACGATCCGGGTTGTGACACCCGGAGAGTCCACAGCGTTTGAGGTCCTCACCGAAGGGCTTCTGCCCGGAATCCGGGCCCGCATTCGCGTGACAGCATCGGACGGCATCAACGTGTCGCAAGACGAGTCGAACGGCTACTTCTCCGTTGGGCCAGCGCCGCCCGTGACGAGTTATGACATCTATGCCGTGAATGCAGCTACCGGAACGTCCCAACGCCTGACGTTTCTGGACGAAACAGACGAGTACAACCCCGACTGGTCGCCCGACGGCATGCACATCGTTCATGATGTGACAACGTTCGATTCAGAAGGAGCCATCACAAGCCAGGACCTTTACCTCACCGACCTGACCACAAGCAACAGCGTTCCGCTTGTAGGAGGCGCGGGGGGTAACGATGCCGCGTGGCACCCAGATGGTTCGCAGCTTCTCTTCGACCGATGCCCGCTAGGATCCGTACCTCCGCAATGCGAAGCATCCCTCTACCGCATTCCGGCGTTGGGAGGAATCCCAACGCTAATTCGGGAAGACGCCATCGATGGTGATTGGGCGCAGACAGGAAAACTTATCGTCTTCCATCAACCCAGCGATGGCTCCATTCGAACTCGACATCTTGTGTCGGGCAGGGAAGCCCGCATTGCTGCTCATGGTATCAACCCCGTTTGGACCAGCGACGATAAGTATGTTATCTATTCGTCCGAAGGTAATCTTTTCCGTATCCGTGTAAATGGAAGCGGCAAACCGAAGGGGCGGCCCATGCTCCTGACCGATTATCTGGCGCACGAAAGTCAACCCTCCGCGTCGCCATCGGGCAACTCGATTGTATTCCATTCTGATCAAAACGGTGATTTTGACGTGTTTACCCTATCAGAAGACGGAACGATCATGTCATTGACAGGGGTGCCCGGCGCTGGTGACTTTGATCCCGCGTATTCTACTGATGGTGAACAGGTAGCATATGCCCGGTTCACGGGCGCAATGGCGGGAAGCAAGCAACCACGGGCGTCTGCAAGTAACCCTTCTGCTTCCTCTGAGCGCGTTGAAGACAAGCCACTTGAAGCGAGCAGTTACCCCAATCCGTTTAATCCTGTGACGACCATACGATTTACCCTCCCTCAAGCATCGGATGTCTCGGTGCGGGTGTATGATATTTTGGGAAGACAGGTTGCCACGTTGCTTCAGGGGCCGATGGAGGCGGGGACACACGGGGTGCGTTTTGAAGCTGGTGATTTACCCAGCGGCACGTATTTCTATCGGATTAATACGGGCAGACAGCGGGTCGTCAAGCAGCTTATTCTATTGAAATAAATCCACTTCAAGAATTGGGGATGCCGAGTCGGGGAGATGTGCTTTCTTATAAATTAGCGAGGGGTCTCGGCGTGGGGAAAACACCCAAGTCGGGATCCCTGGCTGTCCTTGGAAGGGCCACGACGACCATCCGGTGAATGGATGGATGATTGACCAGCAGTTGTAAGGAAAAGTCTCCGAATTCCTTTTTGTAGACAAGGCATTTCCGATCTGACGTTGATATTTCGTTTTGGGGTTGAGGAGGCTTACGCCTCGCACCTTCAATATGAGCCATGAATCGTCATGATGTACACCCTACGCTTCCTGCTGCTTCTTGTCCTGTCTGTTTCAGGGTCGCTGGTTTCCCATGCACAAAGTCCCTTCGCTCAGCCCTATTCTCAAACACCGTTTCAAGAAGAACAGGAGATAGGACATCCCTCGGACAACGCACCTGCTGAGGGAATCCATGTAAGCGGCGAATGGACCATTGTGGTGAATAACCCCGACGGGACGGAAGCCCGACGCCACTCATTTAAAAACGCGCTGTTGCCGGTTGGAGCACGCTTTCTCGCGTTTTATATGGCAGGAATCAATACCGCCGGCCCGATGATTGTCGATTTGTCGTCATTTTCTGAGACTTCGCCCTGCACCATCGGTTTTTGCCGAATTGGTGAGCCGGATGCCAGCTTCAGTGGGATGATTGCGAACACGCTCGATAAAAGCGTTCCCAGCGACGGTGAAAATGCAGATCGGGTGGTGTTGCAGGGGACCTATACAGCCGAGCAAGATGGTGTGATCAATAATGTAACGGCAGGGATGGGGGCCTGTACCTCGGATGTTGCTCCCGATGATTGTACGGGAGTAACTCTGGCTTTTATGACCGGGACATCCATTGCGCCCATCGCAATTACCGGAGGACAGATTGTGCAGATAGAAGTGGTGCTAGGATTTAATTAAACCACCACGCACCGTTTCGCTTTTCTGCATTTAACGCCTGCTACGATGTTGCCCCGTCCTTTATTGTTGTTCCATGCTGTGCTTCTTGCTTGTTTACTGCCACATGCCTCAGCAGGGCAGACCATTCAGGTTTTGGAACTCATCACGGTTACCGATGTGGCGCGTGCCTCAGGTGCGCCCATGATTCAGGTTACTGAAATGATTCTTGTAACCGAAGACCAGGGCGGCCAATTGCCGGTAGAATTAACCCATTTTGAGGCCGTGCTTGACGGACTTGACGTGGTGCTGCGCTGGGAGACCGCTTCGGAGACGAACAATGCCGGATTTGGAGTGGAAGTGCAGGAGGAGGGAAGCAATACGGAAGAAGGGGGGTGGGAGTCGGTGTATTTCGTAGACGGGTATGGCACGACCATCGAGCCGCAGGCCTATCAGTATCGCATCGCCGATCTGTCACCGGGACGCCACCATTTTCGGCTCAAACAAGTGGATTTCGACGGTACGTTTGCGTACAGCCCGGAAGTTGAAGTGCTTGTTGGCGTGTTGGATGGGTTTGCCCTGAGTGAGGTTTACCCGAATCCGTTTCGTACAGAGGCCCACGTCAGTTTAGCGGTTGGTCAGCCACAGCATGTCACGCTGGCCCTGTATGATATGCTAGGACGTCGGGTAACAGTGCTGCTCGACGAAAAGATGGAGTCCAACCATGCCCGCCTTTTCACCATTCGGGCCGATGAGCTTGCCAGTGGCATCTATTTTCTTCAGGCAACAGGCACCACTTTTAACATAACAAAGCGCCTCGTGCTGCTGAAATAGAAGCTCCGCGGGCCAAGCTTGTTCTTGAGGTGCAAGAGTATAGGACGCTGCTCTTAATCTATTCAGCAAGCTACGCAAACAAAGAACGGTGCGGAAGCCGCCAGACCATGCGCAATTCCGGCAACGCCCACACCGCGTATTAATAATGCCAATTAAGGGTTGGAAAAACCATGTTGCCGCAGACGGTTTGAAGAAGGTGCTACCAACACATTCTTACACAAACCG
>JAUIDY010000082.1 GCA_030428385.1 Rhodothermia bacterium
ATCTTGCCGCTCGTTTGATCGTCGGACGAGGAAGGCTTCGCGCTATGCAACGGTTGTGGCAGACGTGCTGGTTGGTCAGCATCATATGGATTGGAGGGCGTTGCCCCGGTCTATCCATCGCCCATGCCCAAACGAACCGGCTTCTTCCCGTCGGCGACGCCGCGTATCACACCATCGAACGCCTCCAGCGACGCGGCCATCTGCTCGACCTCAACCCGACGGCGCAGCCCTACCGCTTCGGGGCCCTCGCCCGCGCCCTCGACAAAGCTGACACCGCCGACCTTTCGCCGCTGGAGCAGCGCTGGGTGGACCTGCTGCGTGCCCGCCTGCATCTCGACGAACCGCCCGAAGAAGGCCCTTCGTTTTCTGTTGGCGCTGATTTAGAAGGCGGGGCGCGCCTCACCGACCACCAGCGGCTGGATCCGCTTCGGGCTTTTTCCGACTCGGCGCGGGCCTATCCGTATGGCCTGTTGCAACTGTGGCTGAGCGCCGGTCCCATCGTTGCCGAATCGGGCTCGCGGTCGGATTTGTTTTACAACGACGACCCGCTGGGGCTGGATGCAGCGCTGCGCCTCGGCATGCGGAGTGAGCATACCTACGCCGGTGCCTACCATCGGTATGCGTCCGTGTATGTGGGGCGCTTTGGGCAACACTGGGGCCTACCGGGTGGCGACGGCGTCCTGATCAGCAACAACCCGCTGCCCTACGACCAACTCGCGCTGCGCCTCGGCACCAAGACGCTGTCCGTGCGGGCCTTGCTCGGCGAACTGGACAGCGTGACGGAGGACGGACGCTTCACCGGACGAGCGGTTGATACCGGCGAGCAAGCAGCCAGCGTGCGGCGGTTTATCGCGGCGCACCGCTGGGACTGGCGACCCTCGAAGTATCTGACGCTGACGTTCCTTGAGTCGGCGCTGTATTCAGGAGCGAACAGTGGGGCTTCGCTGAAATATTTGAACCCGGTACATCCGTTTGCGTGGGTCGTGGACAACCGCCCGAAGAACGACGAAAACAACGGCTTTGTCGGCGGGCTTTTGTGGGCGCAGCGGGGCCGCTGGACGCTACACGGGCAACTCGTCATGGACGACCTCGACATCATCAACCTCGGCAAAGAACCCGCATCGTTTGCCCTCACCGGCAACCTCGTCCGTGCCGCAGGCGGTGTTGACATCGGGGCTGCCCTTACGATGGTGGCGACGCGTACGTACAACACCGACCAGCCGCCCGGCAAATACATGTACCTCCTTGGCGGCCTCGGTGCCCCCTTCAGCGATTATATTCAGGCCAGTGTCTTCGCCGACCTCTACCTCGACGCGTGGCTGCCGGGCCTGCAACTCACGCCCCACCTCGACGTGCTGGCGCAGGGCGAATTAGACTTTCGCGACGACTTTGCTCCCAGCGACCCGGCGTTCGGCACCATCCTCGAAGGCGTGGTAGAGCGCACCGTACGCCCGTCTGTCCAGGTGGTGTATCAGTCCTCACCGTGGTGGTGGGTGCGGCTCGACGGCGGTCTCAACTTCACCGAGAACAAAGCCCACATCGACGGCACGAGCGACACCCGTTTTGCGGGACTGCTGGCGTTTGGCTTCCGCCTGCGCACCCAATACACCGGATCGGCGAGATGGTAAGACGCGGATTTTGCATCGGGGCGCTGCTGTTGGTTGCCACCTTGGCGCATGCGCAAGAGCGTCCGCATCCCTTCGAGACGCTGGAGTTTCGGCTGGGCGGCACACAAAACGTCAACACCAACTTCCTACACACCTTCTGGCAACAGGGCGTGGGACTGGAGGGCGGCCTCACGACGCCGTTTTATCTGGGCTACGCCGAAGTCGGCGGCGCGGTGCATCGGTATGGCGTTACTGAACCACCGCAGGTCCCCGGCTTCGACGCCCTGCTGCTATATGCGGGCTGGGGCCTCCACGCCAATCTGGGACGGCTGCGGCTCGAAGGTGGGCTCCGTGTGGGCAACTACCGCATGACGTTCAACGAGCAGACGTTTGCGGGCGTCCGTACCGAAAGTGAACTCGCCCTCATGGGCCACGGTCGCCTCGCGCTGCGTATCGTGGGGCCAGTTTCGCTGTATGCGTCGGGCGGCTACCAGAAAGTCTATACCTTTGTGCGGATGAACCTGTGGTACACCTCCGCCGGGCTAAGCTATCGGTTCCAGACGCCGGGCTGGCTGGAGACGGTGCTGCGATGAAGGTTTCAGTTCAACAGGTTGCAGGTCGCAGGTCGGGCAGGTGTTTTTGTTTCGTGTTCAGGCACTCCCGGTCACGACGCGCCACGGCGCGCCAGTACAGATCCCATCAGCACCGATGGGGCAATCTCCCTTCCCCCCTTTCTCCCTTTCCCACCTCCTCCTGCTGCCCCTTTCTCGCTTTCCTCCTTCTTCTCGCCTGGTTTTCCCTTCCTATCCCAAGCCATGCCCAACCGTACACCCACTTCCTCACGGCGGACGAAATCCAGCAAGCGGGTATTACGCGGCTGGGCGACCTGTTTCGGCTGATCGACGACTGGGAAACCGTTTCCATCGACGGCTATCATCACGACGTTGCGGCGCATGGGCTCGCTCCGCTACAAACGTCACGCTGGATGTTATTTGTGGATGGACAGCCTGTGGACCTGGCCCTACTGGGCACGTCCAACCTGAACGTGCTGCCGCTCTCTATGTCGGCGATTGATCGGGTTGCTGTGTACAGCCATCCGGTGCTGATTGCAGGCGTGTTTGCGCCTGCGGGGGCGTTGCATATTCACACCACCCCGCCTGCCCGCGGCTATTCGGCACAGGGGCAGTTTTCGGCAGCGAATCAGGTGAACGACCCCGGTCCGTACCGCTACACCCGTTTCGCCTCGCCCAATATCGACCGGATTGGACCTACCTATGAGGCCGCACTGGCCCTCGCCGACAGCGCCGGACACCTGCGGGCCCACCTGGGGATGGATCAGCACCACGCCACCGATGAACGTATCGAAACGCGGGTGCGCACCTTATACCAGGGCACCGCCAGCCCTCGGCTGTTGCTGGCCAAAGCAGGCGGCGACGCCACGCTGCACCGTTTGGGGCGGCACCGGATGTACGGCGGGCATGCGCGGCTGCAAGACCTGCGTTTCATCGAAGCCATCGGGTTGGAGGTACCCACCGACCACCGCTTTACCTTCGCTGGCATACAGGGCGACGCGGCTCCTGAGGGAAGCAACACGTTTCGGTACCGCGTGAGCTACACCTCGTCCGACCTCGATCCCCGTCAGAGCAGCACCGGCATCGACCTCAACTTCCGGCAGGATCGCATCCGCGCCAACGCCGAGGCTTATTTCAGCACCCCCAGCGTGAACGGCACGATCGGCCTCTCCGCCGATCACCAGCGCAGCTTCGCCGGACCGTTCCTGACCTCCAATCCCCTCTTTATTCCGCACTTCTACGGCCAGGTGGGCGTTCGCTCCTCGGCGTTCTCTGCCCAAGCCACCACCGACGGCTTCATTGCGGCAGGAAAAGCCGGATACACCGCCCAGGTGGTGGTGCGTGCCCACCCCACCGAGGCACACACGCTTTCGCTCACCTCCAGCGCCATGCGTCATCCCTACGCTACAGAAAACAGCCTGTGGTTCTGGATGCAGCAGGGCTACCGGCTTCCGATGCTGGCCGACGACGCCGTGCAACTCCCCGATACCTTTGCACAGGCCCAGACCTACACCGTAGACGCCCGCTGGACCTATGCGCCGACGAACAACGTGGCGCTTTCCTTTTCTGGAGCCTACCGCCGTTTCCTGAGCCATACGCTGGCAGACTACCGCTTGACGTTTGACTCCACCACCACGGGCTTTCAGACACAAACCCACGTTCGCACCTTCCTCGCTGGGCAGACGGTGCAACTCGGGGCCATGCTGCGTTGGCGCTGGCACCCATCGTTGGAACAACGCCTCACCTATCGCTACCTCCGCACGCCGCAGGTGGACCTGGCGTTTTTTAATGCGTGGGCCCCTCTCCCGTGGCACCGGGCGAGCTACATGGTGCGGTTTGTGCCGCTGGATCGCCTGAGCCTCTATGCCCGCCTCACCTATCGGTCGGCGACGCCATGGCTGTTGTTCCAACAAGCCGCCCGCGATTCCGGTGGCTTATATGAAGACGACCTCCCCCCCCGTTGGCTGCTGGATGTGACCGTGCAGAAACGCTTCTGGAAAAACCACCTGCGCACCAGTTTCTCGCTGCGCAATGTCCTGAACGAGCGGGAACGACAACACCCCGCCGGAGCCGTCAGCCACATGGTGTTTCATGTGGCGTTGGAGATGTATTTTGGCCACTAACCATGTCCTTTCCCATGCCGCCACATCGCCGTGCCTACCTGCTACTGATCGCTCTTTCTGGGGGCTTGCTGGGGTGTCCGTCCGCTTCGCCCAACCTTGAACCTGTTCCCCCTCTTGAGGCAACCACGGCTTCCATTATGGGGAAATATACCCCGCCACTGGGCACGACCTTGTTGATCATCGGGCAGGACCTGACCTCCATTGCTGATTACAAAGATGCGGTGCAGCTTCCTCCTGGGGGCGCGACGACCTATACCAACATCAGCGAGGGCGAGGCCTTTTTGAACGGGTTGACCACCCGCGCCGACTGGGGCGCAGGCCCGATTCATGCCCAACAAAACCTGACGGATGACCCGCACGCGGTCCTCAGTATCGGGCTTTATCTCGTCGACACCACCGGCTCCAGCCTACAACACCTTGCCGAAGGTGCCCACGATGCCGCCATTGATGATTTGGGCGCGTTTATTCAGCAAGCCGAACGGCCTGTTTTCCTCCGCATTGGCTATGAATTCGACGGGGCGTGGAACCACTATGAACCCAACCTTTATGTCGCAGCCTTTCGGCACCTCACCGACCGACTGCGGGCGCAAGGCACCACCAACTTCGCCACCGTCTGGCAATCGGCAACCTATGCAGGGGGCACCTATAACAACCATCCCGTAGAAGCCTGGTACCCCGGCGATGCCTACGTGGATTGGTTTGGGACCTCCTACTTTGTGTTCGACCCATCCGTCCATGATGCCTTCCTCGATCTCGCCCGTGCGCACGACAAACCCGTGCTCATCGCCGAGGCGACGCCCCAGGGGTATGACCTAGAGGCGTTGACCTACCGCGACCCAACGGGAGAGGAGGAATACGTCCCCAAAACACCGGATGCGATCTGGGAGGAATGGTTTGCGCCGTTCTTCGGCTACATCCACGACAATGCCGATGTCATCCGTGCGGTGGCATATATCAACGCCGATTGGAACAGCCAGCCGATGTGGGCACCTGACGGGGGCAACGGCTACTGGGGCGATGCCCGCGTCCAGGCCAACCCCAAGATTCAAGAAAAGTGGCTCGCCGAAATCAACACCGACTTCTGGCTCCACGGCGTTCCTGATTTGTTCGACACCCTGGGGTACGAATGACGGAGAGCGGTTTCCTCGTCAGTACTTTCCCTTTTAATCCAGCCGGAAACGGAAGATCATGCGCCCGGTCTGGTTTTCCTGCGGTACGTCGGCGGGGAGCGGGTTGAAGCGCCACTCGCTGCGCAACACCCGGTCGATTTCGCGTTCGAGGGCGGGGTTGGCGCGACGGATCGGGAAGACCCCGATGACACGCCCCTGCGGATTCACCGTGATACGTACCTCGATGGTGGCGTTGACCTTTTCGACATACTCAGGGATAGGGCCACGCAATCGGTTACGGTTGAGCCCGATGATTTGAATCGGCGCGGCGCGTTCGGCTTCCTGTCCTTCGCCCTGATCGCCTTCAGCTTCGCCCGTGGTGCCATCGCGGGCACCGCCACCCAGCGGACGGGGCGCAGGCTCCGGCTCTGGCTCGGGACGCTCGACTTCAGCGGGGTTGTCTTGCTGGGTCGGGGAGATCGTTTCGGCTTCGGGCTGGGTAATCTGCTCGGGGTCAGAGATTTCTTCGGCTACGTCGGGCGCATCGACGGGCCGCGCTTCTTCAGGCGGCGAGGCTTCCGGTTCCGGCTGCTCGGGCTGGGGCTCCTCCTGCGGCTGCTCGGGTGCTTCGGGTTCATCTACCTCCGCGCGTTGCACGGGGCGGCCTTCCGTAAGTGGCCCAAAGTCAATCTCGATGTATCCCAGTTGGTTGGGATCAGGCGTCCGCATAGACCACGCGCCAAAAAGTATCAGGAGCAGGAGGTGTAACCCCACGCTTGCCCCGATACCAATCCAGTCATTTTTTTTGATGTGCATGGCCGTTTCGAAGTCTACAAAATATCAGCCGATGTATAATCAACGCAGCGAGGGCTGGTTTTGTTGTCTTTCTCGCCACCCCTCGAAGGTATCAATATACGGAGCTTCCGCGATGCCATGTTCGGTGATGATGGCGGTGACCAGCCGCGCCGGGGTTACGTCGAAAGCCGGGTTGTATACCTGCACTCCATCGGGGGCGGTCTGTCGCCCAAAGCCGTGCGTCACTTCCTGTGCTTTGCGCTCTTCAATGACGATGCCCTCACCGGTCGAGGTATCAAAATCGATGGTGGAAAGCGGGGCAGCAACATAAAACGGAATGCCGTGCGCGTCGGCCAGCACCGCCAGCGCATACGTCCCGATTTTGTTCGCAACGTCGCCGTTGGCGGCAATGCGGTCGGCCCCTACGATGACGGCCTGCACCTTGCCTTGCTGCATCACATGCGCCGCCATCGAGTCGGTGATGAGCGTCGCGGGCACGCCTGCCTTACCCAGTTCCCACGCCGTGATGCGGCTGCCCTGCATCAGCGGGCGCGTCTCGTCCACAAACACATGCAGCCCGATGCCCTGCACATGTGCCTGCAACAGCGGAGCCAGCGCCGTGCCATAGCCCGACGTCGCTACGCCGCCTGCGTGGCAGTGCGTCAACACGCCCATGCCCTCCTGAAACAGCGGCACGCCATGTTCGCCCAGCCGCCGTCCCGATGCCTGATCCTCGGCCTCAATGGCGGTGGCCTCGGCGAGCAGCGCCATCCGTAAATAACCGGTGGTGGCGTCGGGATGCGTATCCAGCACCGCTTGCATTCGATCCAGCGCATAGAAAAGATTCACCGCCGTCGGGCGCGTCGTCGTCAGCGCATCGATAGCCGTCTGCACAGCATTTTGTGGTTGCGCCGGATCATCACGCAGCGCCAGCACCACGCCATAGGCCGCCGCGATGCCAATCGCGGGCGCGCCCCGGACACGCAGGCTGCGAATGGCTTCCGCCATCGCCTCCACCGTTTTGATTTCCAGCCACACCTCGGCGACGGGCAACTGCGTCTGGTCCAGCAGATCAACGTGTCCTTCGGCGTTCCAATACAGCGGAGGAATCATGGAGCGGGAAGCGTTTCATCGGGTGAGTGGTTGGCGCTGTCGCCTGGTATCGGCTCCTCGAATGGGGCCGGGACTATCGCGTTCCCTACGTGATGTAAAAAACCCCACCGTCCGCCTTCATAGCGAATGTGTTCGCCGTCCTGTTGCGGGGTACACCCCTCACAATACGTGGCGCGGCCCTCTGCAAACGGCGTGGCATAATCGAACTGGGCGGGGACAATGATGGTGCCTGTCTCATCGAAGTAACCCACACGCCCTTCATCCACGAACCGCGCCAGCCCTTCCTGAAACGGATCCGGACCGTTGTCCACAACAAAGGGCCGCACGACGGTCGCCCCGCTGGTGTTGATGTAATGCCAGCCCGTGCTGTCCGCCACGGCAGCTAACCCATGCTCGGAAAATTCGCCCGCCACCACAAAACGGGGAGTGATAACCACGCTGCCCGCTTCATCCTTGTAGCCCCACAAAAAACCCGCTGCGGAATCTTCAAAGGTAACGAGCCGCCCCGATGTTTGGTGGGATACCGTCTCAGGCGCAGGGTTGCACGCTCCCATCCAAGTGATGAGCACCACAAGTAGCTTACGCATGGGCCTCTTGCTCTACAGGAAGGGGCGCAGGTGCAGGTACTTCAGACGCCCAGGTCTCGCGAACCAGATAGCGGGGACGGGCCTTTACTTCCTCATACACCCGCGCCAGATAGGCGCCCACAATGCCCAAGAAAAAAAGTTGAAGCCCGCCGAAGAAAAACAGCGCAAACACAATGGAGGCCCAGCCAACCACCTCTACGCCGATGATGTATTTGTCGATTAGCACCCAGATGAGCCCCAGCACCGACAGTGCCGAAACCAACAGGCCGAGGCGGACGGCATAACGCAGGGGCCGGTCCGAGAACGAAAACAGTCCGTCGGTGGCGAGTTTGAGCAGTTTGCGGAACGGGTATTTGGTCTCGCCCGCCGCACGGGCGGGACGGATGTATTCGATGCCCGTCTGGTTAAAGCCGATCCACGAGACGAGGCCGCGCACATACGGCTGCTGCTCCTGCATCTTGCGAAACGCATCCAGCACCGGACGGCTCACCAGCCGAAAGTCGCCGGTGTCGAGCGGGGCGTCGGTATCGCTGAGGTGACGAAAGAGGCGATAGAAAACCTTGGTGGCGGTGCGTTTAAACAGCGTCTCGCCCTCGCGGCGCTTGCGGATGCCATACACCACATCGTACCCCGCCTTCCACTTCTCGATCATCTCGGTCACTACGTCGAGCGGGTCCTGCAAGTCGGCGTCCATGATGACCGCCGCGTCCGTCTCCACAAACTCCATCCCTGCCGTCACCGCCAGTTGGTGTCCGAAGTTGCGCGAAAACCGGATCAGCACGTAGCCCTCCAGGTGTCCGGTGAGTTTTCGAACCAGCGCCGCGGTTTGGTCGCGGCTGCCGTCGTCGATGAACACCACCTGCACCACCTCGGCATGCGCGGCCCGGTAGGCTTCCAGTTCTGCTACCAGCAGCGGCAACACCGCCTCTTCGTTGTAGAGCGGGATGATAAACGCGACCGTCTCGCGGGAGACGCTGGAGGTGGACACAGAATCAGGCAAAACGTGCATGGGATGGTTCCGGTCTGCCAATGTACAGATGCCGCTTATGCACTTGCAAAACAGAACGCTGCATCATGCGATGCAGCACCGCTTACCCAAAGACCTGCGGAATTGATATACCTGTGACACCCATCCTCCCCCAAACTCAATCCTCCACCTGATCCCGGTTCCGCCGCAGCCCCGGCTGTTCCAGCGAGAGTTGGATCGAGATGCGGTGCGTGTACCCATCGATTTCAGACGAGAGCCCCGCGAAATCGCCAAAGCCGTAGTCGATGGCGAGTTGTTTGAGGTGCAGCCCCGCGCCCACTGAAGGCGTCACGTCGAGGCCATAGAGGTCTGAGTTGGTGATGCGGTTGATCCCCGCCCGCAGCGAGACAACGTTTTGGAGCGTAAACTCGGTGCCGAGGCGCGGATGAAACGAGATGTCGCCTGCATTAAAGGCGTTGGCCTGCTGCCCGTCGAACGCAAGGTCGATGTCGAGGCCAAAGGCAAACGAATTTTTCTCACCCACCGGCACAATGACGCCCGAGCCGAGCCGGGCGACGGGAAGTACGAGAAACGTCCCGCCTTCAGGCACTTCCTGCTCGAAGACTTCGCTGAACGTAAACGGCTGATTGGTATCCGGGTTGATGTCGGTGATGGAGCCATCGAAGGCGCTCGTGTTGATGCTCCAGCTTTGCAACATCGTCGAGGCGTCTTGCAGGTTGGCCCCCAACACCAGCCGCCGGGTGCGGTACTGCACGCCCACATCGAAGCTGTAGCCCCATGCATCAGCGAAGTCGCCGATGGTGCGGCGGATCACCTTGCCGGTCACGCCCAGCGCCAGGTTATCGCCCAGCGACCGCGCATAGCTCATAAAGAACGCATAGTCCGCCGCCGAGAAGGTGGTGATGAACTGCTCAGGGTTGGCCTTCGGGTTGTCGCGCTCCACATCCCACGCGTCGAGGGTGTTTTTGATGTCGTTGACGCCACTGCGGAAGAACGCAAGGCCGATGGTCGATTGCGCGTTGATCGGAAAGCCCACGGCGCCGTAGTCGAACGACACCACACCGCCGAACCGCTCGCTGTGCATGTAGGCAAACTCGGGGTAATTCAACCCGCTCAGCCCCGACGGATTCCAGTACGCGCTGTTCACATCCTGCGCCAGCGCCACCTGCGCCCCGCCCATGCCCAGCGCCCGCGCGCCAACACCGCCTGACAGAAAGTCCGCACCGTATTTCGCCACACTCTGCGCTTGAACGGGCACCGAGATCAGTGCAACGGCAACGAGCAGGAATAAAGACCGAAAAGCAAACAACGGTCTCGCAGCGAGACGCGGGGGTACAAACATCATGGCGCAGGCAGAAAAAACGTGGCTAAAGAACCGGAAACGGTGGTAACAAAAATCAATCCTGCAACGGGTAGATAAAGGGAAAGGCGCAGCAAGGAGGCGTCAGAGCGAGTTGCTACCCGCCGTCTGGTTGATCGTTCCATGCAGGGAGACCCCGTAACAGCGATGCAATATACAGCACGCCTGGCGCTTCGTACAGGCAATACACGATAGGATCTTCAGATAATGAAGGCGAAAAACACGCGCCTTCGGCCTCAACGATACGCCACCGCGTGAAAACGCCGCACCATCACCCACAACATCCCCAGTTGCAACACGATGCCTGCCACGAGGGCCAGCCACCAGCGGGCGTCGCCTGCAAAGGCCAGCCAGTACGCCTTGCTCACCAGAAACGGCGGAAACAACCCAAACAGCCACTGCCACGGCTCGTCGATGAACCAGCCGACGAGGATCACCCACCCGGCGATGCCGACAAACTTCGCCATCGCAAACCCCTGCACCTTGTTGGCCGAAAAGATGGCGTAAAACAGCGCCACCATCGGCGCGGCGAGCGATGCGCCTGCTGCAATCAACAGCAACTGCCACAGCGGCACCAGCGCCTGCCCGATGAACAGCACGAGGGCCGTCACGATAAACACCGACATCACCGCCGGAACGCCCACGCGGTACAGCACAAACTGGCGAAACGGCACGGGCGTTACGAGCATCGCCTGCAAGGTGCGGTCGTCTTTTTCGTCGATGAGCATAAAGCCGGAGACAGTGCCGGCAATCAACGCGCCGTCGAAGATCGCGAAGAAGGCAACCAGCATCGGGTACACATCCGACAGGTGCAGCGCCACGGTTTCGCTGGGCAAGACGCCGTTGGCGGCGAGATACGTATTCAGCCACGGCAGCCCGAAGCGCATCAGCACGCCGATGTACACGATGAAGCCCAGCAACACGAGCAGAAAACGATCCCGCCCGAGCAGTTTCAGGTCGGTGGGGCCCAGGGTGCGGACAAGTTGGGTGAGTTGCATGATGGGGAATGAAACGTGAAACGTAAAACGTGAGGGTGCCAGACTACATTGTTTGGAGCCTGTTCATTGCTGTGCTTCGGGGAACGGGATAGGGTTCATTTGGGGGCATCGTCGTCTGGTTTAGAGTTCACGTTTCACGCATCACGTTTCACTTGACAATGTGCTTTTGAAACGCCCGGTGCGCCCACACAATCAGCACAGCGATCTGCGCAGCGGTATAGCCGATTCCATACACCCATTCCCACACCGCCAGCGGCGTAAACGCGCCCTTGATCAGCATCGTCGGGGCGCTGGTGGGCACGATGAGCAGGGCCGGGTGCACCACCACCTCCCAGAAATACAGAAATGGAATCTGCAACGCTCCGGCCAACACCGACATCGGTAACAGAAAATCGGTGACTTTATCGTAGCGCACCACCATCACAATTCCGGCCAGCGTATAAAACACGCCCATCGCAATGATGCCCACGAGCAACAGCGGCACGTTGGGCATCGCCACCTCGCCCGCGCGGCGCACGATGATAAACGCCCCGCCAATCATCACCACCGACTCCAGCGTTGCCAGCGCCGTCAGTGTGGTGATCTTTGCCCACAGGTACTCTCCCGGACGCAGCGGCGACACGATAAGTGCCTGCAACGTGCCTTCGTCTTTCTCAAAAAGGATCATGCCCGCCACATACATTAGCGTGGAGCCGCCGCCCACCAGCATCATCACGGGCGGTACCGTCACGCCCAATCGCTCCGGCCCCGCCAGCATCGCCATCGCAATGGCAACGATGACGCCGATGCCAATGCCGATGGCGTAGAGCTTGTTGCGCACCTGCACCGTCACGTCGGTTTTCATAGCTGCCAGTAAACGACTCATACCCGCAACGCCTCCCCGGTGACTTCGATGAAGATGTTTTCCAGCGTGGTCTCCTGTGTATGGATCGTCTCGATGCGGTGACCCGATTGCAGCAGCGTGAGGAACGCCGCGTTGTCGCCCAGTCCGTCTAGCGGAAACTCCTGCTGCGCCAGTTCCTCGGTGCCGTTGACGTATTCCACCCGCACGTTGCGCTTGCCGTACTGCTTCTTGAGCGTCGTGGGCGCATCAATCACACTGATGTTGCCCGCGGTAATAAAAGCGACACGGTCGCACAGTTCGTCGGCGACCATCATGTTGTGCGTGGTGACAAAAACGGTGGTACCTTGCTCCCGCAGATCCAGCACCAGATCCTTGATCTTGCGGGCGTTCACGGGATCGAGGCCGCTCGTGGGTTCGTCTAGAAACAGCACCTTTGGGTGATGGATCAGGCTGCGTGCCACGTTGAGCCGCACCTTCATGCCTTTGCTGAAATCGGCGACTTTTTTGTTGGCGTCGGCATCCAGCCCGACCCACGTCAGCACCTCCATCGGGTCGCGGGTGTCACCGGCGTAGAGCGACCGGAAATACTGAAGGTTTTCGAGCGCGGTGAGCTTGAGGTAGTGATTGGGCAACTCGAAGGAGACACCGATATGCTGGTAATAATCCTGTCCCCAACTTCCCACGTCGCGTCCCATCACCTCGATGGTGCCGCCGTATTCTTTGAGCAGGCCGATGAGGATTTTCTGCGTCGTCGATTTCCCAGCACCGGACGGCCCCAGGAAACCAAAAATCTCGCCCTCCGCGATCTCGAAATGAAGGCCGTGCAGGGTTTCTTCCGACGCGCCGGGATAGGTGAAAGTCAGGTCGCGCACCGTAATCATGAGGCGTCCTCCGGTTGGTTTTTCTGCTGTTCTAATCGTTCCTTCCCCGCCTCAAAAAGCTCCCGCACGATGGCCTTCCCTGCCTCGCTGTTGCCGCCATCTTCGGGCGTCATCGCCCGATCCATCAGCGCAGCGATGCCTTCGATCACGTCGTCGAGTGGCGGGATGTGCGCCTCGTCAATCACGTCGCCCACGCTCACCAGCCCATAGGCCAGCATGTTCATAATGTGGGCGATGACTTTGGCGTCAAGGTCGGCGCGGATAGCCCCGGCGTCTTGCATGAGTTGCACAAATTCGTGGCGGGTCGACTGACTACGCTGGCCTTCGTGGCGGCGGAAAAAGTTGTCGGGCTGGCGCAAATAGCTGCCAAACATCCGCCGGTCCTGTTTAAACATAGCCGCCATAAACGGGCTGCCACTCATGGCATAGAGCATGTTTTTGTACATCCCGCCCAACGTCCCCCCGTCCGGGTCAGCTTCCACCCGTTCGATCCAGACCGCTCCATACGCCTGCAATTCGCGCACCAGCAGCGCCTCGAAAAGCGCGTCTTTGCTGGGAAAATGGAGATAGATCGCGCCTTTGCTTACGCCTGCCTGCCTGGCGATGTCGCTGACGGTGGTTTTGTCGTAGCCGTAGTGCACGAACAGGTCAGCGGCGGCATCGAGAAGGCGGGTTTCGCGGGCGGCGTTGTCAGCCTTGGGCATCTACTATTGACTTCGTGACCGATTTTGCCATTATGGTCAAATAGTACGGTTTCCTGATTTTGAAGTCAAGCGTGCGTTGCTGAAAATGGTTGTGCATGCTACTTTTAGACATCTGACCTTTTGGACCCTTCACCCTTCTCTCATGTCTAGGCACTTCTTTCCGCTCCTCGTCGCCGCTGTGTTGCTGGCGGGCTGCGCCGACCCATTACCCGCCGACAAGCTCGACTACGCCGGGGACTGGCGCGCACCGGGCATGAGCCTCCTGATCCTCGAAGACGGCAGCGTGGCGTACGAGCGCATCCGCAGCGGGGCCAGCACCTCCATCAATGGACCACTCAAGGAGTTCGATGGTGACGATTTTGTGGTCGGGCTGTGGGTTTTTACCACCACGTTTGATGTCACCGAGCCGCCGCATCAAGTCAATGGCGAATGGCAGATGGTGGTCGACGGCGTGCGGCTGACGAAGCAGAACTGGTGATGATGTGGATGGATCGTTGCACGATTGTATGCTGTGCCTAAGCCACGCGCACAGTTTTCCATGTTGCCTGTTCTTATGGCTTGATCCAAAAGAACCAAAAGATCAAGGCTGTACCAAAATCGGCTGACGTTGCGCTACAGAAGCGGCACAACTTCAAACTCGCTCCGCTGGCCCTGCACTCAGACAGGAAGTTGCGCATTTCGCTTCCTTTGCTCCACGTCCGAGACGCCGATTTTGCTGAGGCCGACTTTTTCTACAAGTGCACGCGCCAAGCCTTTCCTCCTCCCCGGGGCGTAAGCAAACCCCTCCCTGGAGGGAGGTAGCCCGACAGGGCCGGAGGGTGTACCTGCCAACGCCTGTTACACCCCCAGTCGCTGCACAACAGCCCCTCAAGGGAGCGGCTTCTTATTTCCACTCCGTTTCCGGTTCCTCTTTTGTTTCCCTTCTGTTATGCTTTTGTGATACAGCCCGCGCCCTGCGTGCAGACCTTAAAAGCCTCCTTCGGCGCCCACCGCCGAGATGTACAACCCACTAATGTAAGGAGGCTCCCCCCATGCGTTATGTTTCGATTCTGCTGTTGTTGCTGGCCGGTTTTCTGGTAAACCCCGCTGCCGCCCAAGACCCCAACACCGCACCCCGTGCCACCATCGACCGCTTTAGCACCGACGCGGGCATGTTGTTTATCCGCGACGATGCCAACAGCTTGCCCGACGCCAACCAGCCTATCAACTTCGATGAAGCACCGTTTATCACGCAGGGCTTCGGCCCGAACGGCGAGGTGGTGCAGTATTACAACTTCGACGTGCAACCGACGACACCCGCGCCCATCTTTGTGCTGTTCCGCGAAGGCGAAGACGCCCCCGTCGAAGGCCAACTCAACCTCGTGGAGGTGATCCCTGGCGATGCGGACTACAACGACTTCTGGCAGGTCGTGCGTGTGACCGTCCCCAGCGACTACGAAGCCAACACCCTGACCAGTGTGGACGCCATCCGCGACGCGGGCTACACGATGGAGGTCACCGACATCCTCGTCAACTGCCCCATCGTCCCCGAAGGCTCCACCGCCTCGCTGCGCTTCAATGACAACGAAAGCGCCGAACTGACGCAGGGCTGGTACAACGACGAGGTGGTTTATTACTTCAACTTCTCCGAAGCCGCACTGTCTGCCGCAGGTAGCAGCGTGCCCATTTCGCCGATTTACGTCACCTTCAACATCAACCCGGATCAAGCAGGCGGCGGCCCGCCGTCGGGCTTTGTGACCGAGGCCGCGTCGGCGCAGACGCACAACGTCATCGCCACGCTCCCCGGCGATGAAAGTTACTCGCCGCTCTGGTTGGTAAACGTGTATGACAACGCCGATTTCGGCACCGTCATGGACCTGACATCGGCCCAGAGTGCCAACCTGCTCGGGGCAGGCGTCGCCCTCGTCAACTGCCCTGTCGTCTCCCTCGATGCGACCGGCACCGCGGTGGAACAGCTCTCCGATGAACTACCCGCGGCCTTTGACCTCGAGCAAAACTATCCCAACCCGTTCAACCCCGAGACAACAATCCAGTATGCGCTTACGCAGTCAGGCTCCGTCTCATTGCAGGTGTTCAACGTGCTCGGTCAGAAAGTCGCTGACCTGGTGAATGACGTGCAGGCCGCCGGGACATACCGCGCCAGTTGGAACGGGCAGGACCTGACGGGCCGCGCCGTGGCGAGCGGCATCTACCTGTACCGCCTCACCCTCAATGGCCAGCAAAGCCAACTCCGCACGATGACGTTGCTGAAATAGCCAACGACGAAGACGTTTTTCATAGCCGGATCTCTGAGGCGCGGGTGGGATGCCTCGGGGATCTGGCTATGTTATGTTCGCCGCAGCCGCACACCAAACGCCCCGTCGATGTGATGGCGTTGGGGATAGGTTGTTAGATACCCTTCCGGCGAAACCACGGTATCAGGGACCAATGCGGCGGCGGACTCGTGAACAAATTCGGGATGACGGTCCAGAAAAGCCGTGATGCGGTCTGCATTTTCTTCGGGCGCGATGGTGCAAGTGCTGTAGACCAACAATCCGCCTGGGCGCACCAGCTGCGCCGCTGCGTCGAGCAACTCGTCTTGCAAATCGCGAAGCTCGGTGATTTCTTCCGGCGTTCGGTGCCAGCGCAGGTCGGCGCGCTTGGCGAGTACGCCCAGCCCCGAGCACGGCGCATCGACCAGCACCCGATCGGCCTGCGGCGGGGTGGCATGGGCCGCGAGGTTGCGCACGTCGGCAACAGCGCTCTGTACGATGGTGGTACCTTGCGTCTCGGCAGCCTGCTGAATAAGCGCCGTGCGTCCGGCGTGGATATCGTAGGCCCGCACCATGCCCGTATTTTCCATGCGGAGGGCGGCATAAATCGCCTTACCACCGGGAGCCGCACAGGCGTCGATGATGGTCTCGCCGGGTTGCGGATCGAGCAGGCGCACAACAAGCCCCGCACTTTCGTCCTGCACGGCGCATAATCCTTGCTCCAACAACCCCGCCCGTACCACGGCTTGCAATGATTGCACCCGCACAAAATCGTCGAGAAACGGCGAGGCTTCCCACTCCGCGTTTAACTCATCAAGCTGTTCGGTTAGCGCTTCGCGTGATGTTTTTAGCACATTGATGCGCAGCCCAAACGTCGGGCGGGCGTTGTTCCAGCGCAGCAGCGCCTCGGTTTCGTCGGGACCAAAGCGATCCAGCCAACGCCGGACCAGCCACGTCGGATGCGAATGTGAAATCGCCAGTGCCTCGGCGTGGTCGTCGGGTGATGGTGTTGGCAACGTCTCCCGCTGGCGCTGCACCGTACGCAGGATGCCATTAACCAGCCCGCCTGCCCCGCGCCGCACCATCGTTTTTGCCAGTTCCACGGCCTCGTTGATTGCCGCGTGTGGCGGTTTTTCGAGCACCAGCAAGTCATACAGCCCGATCCGCAAAATCTGACGCAGCGTGGGCTCCATCGCCGCGAGATCGCCGCGATAAAACTGTTGCAGTAGGAAGTCGAACCAACGCCGCCAACGTGTGACGCCCGCGACATAGTCCGTGGCCTGCCGCGCCTCACGCGGGTCGAGTGCCTCGGTGGCGTCAGTCTGCGTCAGCCCGATGTAGGCGCCATCCACTTCGATGCGGTCGAGTTGGCGGACGGCTTCGGCGCGCGCGGTGGCGGGTGGACGTCGTTTGCTCATGGCTGGGCGGTTTTCCAAGCTTTGTGGGCCGCCACAAGCAAGGGGTCGTGCATCGGCGCAAACGGCGGCGTGTAGATCAGGTCGAGCGCGTTCATGTCCTTCACGCTCCACCCGTTGCGGATGAGCGGCACCAGCACATTGGCGCGCTGGGCAGCCCCTTCCTGCGCCGCCAATTCCGCCCCCAGCAAGCGACCCGTGCGCCGTTCCACCACATAACGCACGTGGATGGGCTGGCTGCCGGGATAGATGCGGACGCGGGTCCAATGCCGGATGGTCTCAGCGAAGGCGTCAAAACCGGCAGCCTGGGCCTCATGCAGCCGCAAGCCTACGCCTGCCACCTCCAGATCGAATACCTTGACGCCTGCCGCCACCACAACGCCCGGAAACATCGCCGGGGTGCCACGCCCGCGCCGGGTAGCGTTTTCGGCAGCAACCCGCGCCGTATGAAATGCGATGTGCGCCAGCGAGAGGTGAACCTTTTTCCCGTCGATGACGCGCGCCACTTCAGCGCAGTCGCCACACGCCCACACGTTGGGGGCGCTAGTACGCTGATGGGCGTCTACCGCCACGGCACCCGTCTCGCCGATCCGCAACCCTGCCTGTTGGGCAAGCCTTGCGTTCGGGGTGATGCCAATCGCCACCACCACAAGCTGGCACCCGATTTTTTCGCCCCGGTCCGTGCGGACGGCCCGCACCTGCCCGTCGGCGGCCTGTTCAAAGCCTGTCGCACGCTCCTGGCGCACCGCCACCCCCTGCCGGTGCATTTCGTCGTGTACCACCTGCTGCACCTCGCCGCCCACCAGATGATGCAATACTCCGTCGCCCGGCTCCAGCATGGTGACCCGCAGGCCCCGGTGCCGCAGCGCCTCGGCGATCTCGACGCCAATGAAGCCACCACCCAACACCACCGCATGCTGCACCGGATGAGTTTCGAGGTGGGTTTTAAGTGCTTCGGCGTCGTTGAGGCTGCGATGGACAAAAACGTTGGGGGCATCTTCGCCGCCGAGCCCGGTCCGGCGGGCGCTGGCTCCTGTAGCAAGGATAAACTTGTCGAAACGTTCCTCGCGGATAACACCCGTGGCGACGTCTTTTACATCAAGGCGGCACCGTTTGGGATGAATGCCCAGGACCTGCTGCTGAAGCTGGACGGGCACGTGGCGGGTGCGCTCGAACTGCTCTGGCGTAAGCACCAGCAACGACGCCGCATCCTTGATCTGGTCGGCCACATAAAACGGCATCTCGCAGACGCCATAGGAGATGTGCGGCCCCTGTTCGAAAAGTACCACTTCGGCGTCGGGGTCGACGCGCTTGGCGTGAGCCGCAGCGGCCGGCCCGGCGGCCAATCCTCCGATCACAGCGATACGTTGTTTGGGCATTCGATGGTGTGTTGGCGGCAAAAGAATACAAACTACAAGACGTAGAGCAAGGGATCCACCGGCTCACGATGCCCTTCGGGGTGGGCATCGTCGTGGGCTTCGGGTTCCAGGTGCGCCGTGACGATCACCTCGTCCTGCGGAAACAGCGCCATCAGGTCCTCTTCGACCCGATGCGCTCGTTCGTGCGCCTCTGCCAACGAAATGTTACCGCGAAACTGCACATGATACTCCACCCACACCTGATCGTTGACCCGCCGGTGCCGCAGTTGGTGAAAGCCGTCGACCAGTTGCCGCGCCACCGCCGTCTCCAGTACCGTCAGAATAGCCTGGGAGGCATGGTCGTCCACCCGCTCCATCAGTCCTTCCATCGCCTGCCGCATCAGCTTCACGCCCGTCCACGCGATGTTGAGCGCCAGCAAGATCGCCACCACCGGATCGAGCCACAGGAGGTCGGTGAGCCAGACCAGCGCCACCCCCACCAGCACGCCGAGGCTGGTCCACATATCGGTGAGGACGTGCTGGCCGTTGGAGACGAGGACGAGGCTGTTGTGGCGGCGGCCCGTGCGCACCAGCGTCCACCCCAGCAGCAGGTTCACCAGCGTTAGCGCAGCGATGATCAAGAGGCCGCTGCCTAACTTGCGCAGTTCCGGCCCCAGGATCAGCGCCTGCACCGCCGAATAGAGGATGGAGCCCGCCGCGACAAAAATAAGCGCCCCCTCGAACCCGGAGGCGACGTACGCAATTTTGCCATGCCCGTACGGATGCCCCGCATCGGCGGGGCGCACCGCATACCACAGGCTGAAGGCGGCAAACCCCGTTGCCAGCAGGTGGATCACCGACTCAGCGGCGTCGGAGTAAATGGCGGCGCTGCCGGTGATAACATACGCGGTGATTTTACCACCCAGCATCAGCACGGCCACCAGCAGGCTGGCGACCATCACCGCCTTGCGCGGGTCACGGGAGGTGGATGTGAGCGATGCCGACATAACAGGTTTCGTTACCCACTACAATACGATGTGTTCAACCCCCACACAAACCTCACACGGGTGTCCTACTTTAGGGTGCAACCTCACAAAAGGAACCTCCTGATCTCATGATCAAACTTGAACATATTGGCATTGCCGTGGACGATGCCGAAGCCGTCGCTGCCTTGTATAACCACTTGCTCGGTCACCCGCCGTACAAGGCCGAAACCGTGGACGCGCAGGGCGTGCGCACCCACTTCATCGCGGCTGGCACCGCCAAGCTCGAACTGCTCGAAGCGCTTGTCCCCACCTCACCTGTGGCGAAGTACCTGGACAAACGCGGGCCGGGCCTGCACCATCTCGCCTTCGAAGTGCCCGACATCGACGCTCACTTTGCGCAGATGCAGGCGGCAGGCTTCCAGCCCTTGGGCACCGCCCCGTCAACCGGCGCTGATGGCAAGCGCATCTTCTTCCTGCATCCCAAGCAAACCCACGGTGTGCTCGTCGAGTTTTGCCAAAGCACCCCCACGCCAATTACCACGACAACCATTTCCCACCGAGGAAACACCTGGGCGATGGTGGAATGCGGAACACGAACAAGTCCTTCTCTGCTGGTGGTGCCCCCACCCGAAACGGCGGTTTTCCCGGCCCTTGAGATGCTGCTTCGGCGGCTAGAGCCCCACCTGCATGTGTGCACCCTCGATACCCAGCACATCACCACGCCTGCCCAACTCGCCGAGGCCGCGGCGGACATACGCACCACGTTGGGTCACACGCAAACGCACCTGCTAGGACTGGGCACTGGATGCGAGGCCGCGCTGTCGTTGGCTACAGAAGATCCCGACCAAATGGGCCACATCATGCTGCACGCACCGTCCATTTCGCAGCGCTTCGATCAGCCCGTGCTGCTAAGTCTGACCTCGGACGACGCCCGCGCTTTGCCAGATTTGATGACGCACCTGCCCCAGGCATTGCCGGTTGTGCTCCCCGCTTCCAGCGCCCCCGCGTTCGCTCCCGACGCCGCGCTTTTTGTCCCCGTGTGCCTGCGCTATCTCCTGGATTATTGAAGCGGATGCCCCTTGTACCGCAGGTGCTGATTTAGACTCGCTCTAAATCTCAGGGCGGATGGATCACTGCGGTATTGGGCCCGTGTCAAGAGCAACCTTGCCATCAATTGTCTCACCCAACCAGCCGAGACCATGACTGTCCACAGCCAGTGCACCGCCTGCACCCACCTCGACCAAGCTGCCGAAACGATGCGCTGTGACGCCTTCCCGGACGGCATCCCGATCGAAATCACACACAACCGATTTGATCACCACAACCCGTATCCGGGCGACCAAGGTGTTCTTTTTGAATTGGCCGTTATTCCCACGGACCAGAAAGCCACAGCCTAACCCCTGATTGATACCACGGTTTTGCAGATTACCATGAGCGTCTCCGGTCTGGCACTGGGGGCGCTCGTTGCGGCTTGTTCGTTTTGGTTTGTATGATGTGCGCGTGTTTTACTACGTTAGGGAATCGTGCCCTCCGCACAGCCCACCGGATTCCCATGCCAAAACGCCTCTACGAACTCGCCTTCCTCGGTGGCCTGCTGCTGATGATGTACCTGTACCTCTTTCATTTCGACGACTTCTCCGAGACCGAGTTGGTGCGCATCTCCTACGTGTGGCTGCCGGCCATCATCTTTGGCACGCACGGCCTCATTGCCCAAGCCATCCATGCCCTGAAAGAAGCCGACGCCAGCCTCGACACCAGCGGGGCGATTTCGGCGTGGACAAAAACCGATCGCTCCATTTTTGAACGCCTTGCCACGGTTTTTATCCCGTCCTATCTCGGAGTACAGGCCCTGTTTGGAGGCAAAAGCCCCCTGTTGCTTGCCATCGCTGCCACGCTCATCTGGGTGGGCCTGCTGATTTTTTTCTTCGAGGCGATTTTTCCAAGCCTGTGACGCTCTCTCTGTATGCCGCACTCCGATGACCTCCTTCACCCGGATGCCGTAGACGGTAGCGCAAGCGGCTTTTCGCTAACAACATTAACCGCCGCCGCGCCCGACTTCCTGATGGCGGTGCTGTTTCTCCTCACCTGGATCGCCCCGACGTTGCTGGGCGACAACCTGTATCTGTACCTCTTCACCGTCATCGCTATGGAGTTTCTGGCTATCCATTCGGGCGGCTTTTTTATGTATGTCTTCCTGGGTGGCTGCCACTGGATCATCGGTGTGCTGGCGCTGCTGGCGCTCGGCGCGTTTTACCTGTTTGCCGGGCAGGCTGTCGCCGAGACCATCGGGCAGACGTGGCCGCTTTGGGGCATCATCGGACTGACGTTGAACCGAATGAAGACGCTGCTTTTCACCCGCCGATCCGATAAACAACGGCGTAACCTGCTGGTGCTGGAATGGTCGCTTTCCATGGCCACGTTTATGATCGTCTCCGTCCTCGCCTTTTTCCCATGGCCGCTCCTGGGCCTGACAGATCCGATGATTATGTACGATGCACGGGGCAACGAAATGGTCTTCGACACGCCCCAATTCCTGATGGCCTTGGGCGTTTTGTATTTCACCACCCAGGGTCTGCTGGACCTGTACCGGCGGACGATTGCCACCTCCCTGAAACGCATCTCAGCAGGACTTTTTGGTCGGGTGTTTGGCCGCTTGTAAAGCCCCTCAGTGAGGAATCTTTCCCCCTGCTGACAGGTATGGTTTGAGCCCGATTGGTCCGCTAGTTTCCTCGGTTCGGCATTACCTTTTCTCCTCCCCTGCCGATGCTTCAGGCTCCCACTGCCTGTGTCACGATTTTCCCAGCTTATGTCTCGCACCACCCGCTTCTTGAGCCGTTTCCTGTCGCCCTCTGCCATGGGCTGGGTCGATTATTGGCTCCGTCCTCACCTCCGGCAGTCGCTGGGCAAACCCTTTAACGGCCAAGACGGACGCCTTGCCATTGTCCATGACCTTTTCCGCGCCCTCGACATCGACGCCATCATTGAGACGGGCACGTTTCGCGGTGGAACCACGGGGTTTCTGGCCACCACGTTCCAGCGTCCCGTGCACACGGTAGAAATCAACGCCCGGTATCAGTCCTATGCCAAGCAGCGGCTGCGCGGTGTTCCGCATATCCATTTTAACCTCGACGACTCGCGGCGCTTCCTAAAACACCTCAGCACCGACGCGGCACTACAAGGCCAAACGCTGTTTATCTACCTTGATGCCCACTGGGATGACGACCTGCCGCTGCACGAGGAGTTGCAAATTATTGCCGATGCCTGGCCTCAGTCGATCATCCTCATTGACGATTTTCATGTTCCGGGCGACGAAGGGTACGGCTACGATACCTATGCCAAGGGCACCAAGCCGCTCAGCCTCGCCTATCTTGAACCGGAGCGCAACTTCGACATGGCGGCCTTTTTCCCAACCTTGCCGTCGGATCAAGAAACCGGGCGCTGCCGGGGATGTGTGGTGCTCACCCCATCGCCCGAGATCGCAGCCGCGTTGGCCCAACTCCCCACCTTGCGGGCTGCCGCTGATGTCCAAGCTACCTAACGCCCTTTGCTGATGCCCTCGGTGCTCGAAGACAAGCTGGCCCATTTGCCAACGCGTCCCGGTGTGTATCAGCATAAGGATGCGGCGGGCACGGTGTTGTATGTGGGCAAGGCCAAAAACCTGCGGACGCGCGTGCGCAGCTACTTTCAGGAAAGCCGCTCCCATGATGGACGATTGAAGGTGCTGGTCTCGAAAATTGCCGATGTCGAAGTTATCGTAACCGACACCGAAGCCGAAGCGCTGATTCTTGAAAACAACCTGATCAAGAAGCTCAAGCCGCGCTACAACGTCAACCTCAAGGACGACAAGACCTACCCGTACATCTGCATCAAAAAAGAGCGATTCCCACGCGTTTTCCCCACACGTCGCGTTAAAAAAGACGGCTCCAAATACTTCGGGCCATACACCGACGTGAAAAACATGAAGCAGGTGCTGGAGGTCATCCGCTCCATCTTCCGGCTCCGTACCTGCACGCTCAACCTCGCCCCGGAGCCCATCGCGGCAGGCAAATACGACGTGTGCCTGGAATACCACATTAAGAAGTGCGCCGGCCCCTGCGAAGGGTACCAAACGGAAAAGGAATACAACCAGACGATTGCACAAATCGAGAAGCTGCTCAACGGCAAGACGCAGGCGCTCATCGAGCTATTGCAAGATGAAATGAAACGGCTGGCAGCCGCCATGCAGTTCGAAGAAGCCGCCGTGATGCGCGACCAGATCGCGGCGCTCCAAAAATATTCCGCCAAGCAGAAGATCATCAGCCAGGACTTCGTGGACCGCGACCTGTTTGCGCTGACCCTCGACCACGAGGCCCAGGTGGCCGTGGGTGTGCTGTTTAAGGTGCGCGAAGGCAAAGTCGTCGGGCGGCAGCACAAATACATGCGGCAGATTGCCGAGCGAGGCGAAGCCGAACTGCTGCAAACGTTCGTCGAATACTATTACACCGAGACGACGTTTTTTCCCGAAGAAGTGCTGCTCGCTACCGCCATCGAAAACCCGGAGCCGCTGGAAGATTTGTTATCCGAAGCACGTGGCAAAAAAGTCCCCATCAAAATTCCCCAGCGCGGCGACAAGGCGGGCCTGATGCGCATGGTGGAAGCCAATGCCGACCTGTTGCTGGGCGAGTGGAAGGTACAGCAAATGAAACGTGGCGAGGAGCGGGTGCCGTACGCCGTCAAAAAGCTGCAAGAAGACCTGCGCCTGAAACACCTGCCCAACCGCATCGAATGCTTCGATATCTCGCACCTGGGCGGCACGGGCACGGTGGCCTCGTGTGTGGTGTTTGAAAACGGGAAACCCCGGAAGCGCGACTACCGCACCTACAAAATCCGCTCGGTGGATGAAGGCAAACCCGACGACTTCCAGTCCATGCGCGAGGTGGTGGAGCGGCGCTACAAACGCACCCTCGAAGAAAACGGCCCATGGCCCGACCTGGTGGTGATCGACGGGGGCAAGGGACAGTTGTCGTCTGCTGTCGAAGCCCTCAAGGCCGCCGATGTCTATGGCAAGTTTCCGGTGGTGGGGCTGGCGAAGCGGCTGGAAGAGGTGTTTTTCCCCGGCGACAAAGACCCCAAACACATCGCCAAGGCGAGCGCTTCGCTCCAATTGTTGCAGCGCGTCCGCGATGAAGCCCACCGCTTTGCCGTGACGTTCCAGCGCAAGCAGCGCCAGAAAAAAACGCTGCACTCAGAGCTTACCGAGATTGACGGGATTGGTCCCAAAACGGCGCAAAAGCTACTCAAAGCCTTCGGTTCGGTGAAGCGCATCCGTTCCGCGCCTGCGGAGGCGCTGGAAGCCAGCGTTGGGCCTGCTATTGCGGGCAGGCTACGGGCCTACTTCCAAGAAAACAGCAACTGACCGCCGCTCCTTCCACTGGTGTTTCTGGTTTTTCGCCCACCCCGGCCCGCAACGCGTCCATCTCGGCCAGTACATCCAGCGACTGGAACGCCAACACTTCCCGCTGATCCGCTTCTTCCGAGACAGCAACCTCAGCGTCCACCCCTTCTTCCAAACAATCTACCGCTGTGTAGCTCGCGGTTCTGAATACGCTGCCTGTTTCCAACCCAACAGACGTACGCGGAGAAGAAGCCGAAGACGTACAGCCCCCTACCCCTATCAGGCAGGCCAAAAGCAGCCACGCGGCATACGTGGTCGATGGCAAAAGCGGGATGGGGGGTCTTTTGTTTGGCAAAAGCAAACCTCACAAGAATCGATACACCAGGAGCCTTGAACCCCGCCCTACGGAGCAGGCGCTAAAAAGTTAGCAGGTCATTTTTTTTGCCCCTGCTTGCTATGACACCCGACCCGCGCCAACCGTTTACGCGTTAAAAACGCCACAACGCCGTGAGGGCAATGTTGGGAATAATTTTTCGAGTCCCATCCCGTGCGGCGCTTTCGATGCGTGCCGCTGATGCGTCGGGCAAGGCCCCGTAAAGGCGCTGGCGGGTGTGTTGCACATTAAACCAGCCGTCGAGCCGCAGCGCCGAGCCATCGGGCATCGACCAGGTGATGGCACACGTTGGCCCCAATTGTTCGATGCGCTGGCGACCGGGACGGGTGATGCTGGTGAGCAGCACATTGCCCAGTTCATCTTCGAGCGTTACCCCATCGGCATCCACGCGTGGATAGCGCACCGTGGTAGCACGGTCGAAGTCGCTGCGAATAAAGGCGCGCACGCCCACCTCCGCGAAGACACGGGGCGTGACCTGCGCTTGCAGCCGTCCCCAGGCGCTGTAGGTGCGCAGGGTGTCGAAGGGGATTTCAGCGAATTGATCCCATATCAACCGCCCCAGCCGCAGGTCGCTGTAGCTGCCCGTTGCCCGCAGCCGCATCCCCTCGCCCAGGTCCTGATCCAGTTCGGCGTTGTAGCGTACTTGGCGGGCCGACTGGTCGGACGGCCGCCGCCCCGGCAACACAAAGTCGTCGATGGTGTAGGTCGCCCGCACTTCCGGCGTCACCCGAACGCGGGTGCGTGGCGAAGGCCGCCATTGGATTGTCGGACGCAGCCGCAACGAGCGCTGTTCGTTGTTTTCGGCGGAGCGCTCGGCGTTGAGGTACACGGTGTGATTAAACGATCCGTAGACCTTCACGTCCACCTCCAGGTAACGGCTCAGCCGAAACAGCGTGCCCACCTCGCCCGTGTAGAACACCTCATCGCGGTCATCGGGGTTGGCTTCGGGGGTGTCG
>JAUIDY010000222.1 GCA_030428385.1 Rhodothermia bacterium
CGGTGGGCGATGTGGCATTTCAGAAGAAGTGTTTGGGGAAGATGGAGGAGGTAGCGGGCGAGGGGCGAACGGTGTTGTTTGTGAGTCACCAGATGGACATGGTCCAGAACCTGTGCCCCCGCTGCATCCTGTTGCGAAATGGTACCATTGTGCTCGATGGGGTCACCGATGACGTGGTGCAGGCGTACCTGGAAATGGTAAGTGAACGCCCGCAACAAGACCTTGCGCTTCGCACCGACCGGCGGGGCAAGGGCGACATCCGCTTTACCCACATTGAATTTATGTGCAGTGAATATGGCGATACCGGAGCGGCGCTGTCTGGGGCCCAACTCGTCATTGCGTTGGCGTATGCGACGGAGGGAAAAAAGACGTTCCGTCAATGCCGTGCCAGTATCGTTATTGGGGCAAATGGTCGGCCGTATATCAATACCTCGACCGATCTTGTCAGGAATGATGAACTCGTTCTTTCGGGTTCTGGAACCTTACGGTGTGTTATTGATGACCTTCCGCTCAGCCAAGGTGATTATCAAATAAATCTATATGTAGAGGCCAACGGCGAGGTGCAAGACTGGGTGAAGTCGGCAGCCATCTTAACCGTCGAAGATGGGGATTTCTACGGGTTCGGACGAAATTATTCCGCCAAAAGTTGGGCGGGGAAAACGGTGCTGGTAAAACACGCGTGGGAGCAGGTTGAAAATGAAGAAGTGGCTTAAAAAAATAGCAGCCCGTCGCACGCTCCAACAACGAACCGACGCCGATCGTGCTCGCATTGCCTCCTACCTGGCGGGGCATCCGGTGCGGCGGTTACAAATTGGAAGTGGAAAAAATGTACGGGCGGGGTGGCTGAATACAAATTACGAGAAATCCTACCTGACAGAGCAAGAGAACTTGATCTGGCTGGATGCCACCCAACCGTTCCCCTTCGGTGCTGAGGCGTTCGATATCGTTTTCAGCGAGCATATGATTGAGCATGTGTCGTACCCCATGGGACGTAAGATGGTGCAGGAATGCTTCCGGGTCATGAAGCCCGGAGGGACAATTCGCATTAGCACGCCCGATCTACATTTTCTACTGGCCCTGTTTGAGAGGGAAAAGACGGACGTGCAGTCACGATTTATGGACTTTCATATCGCGAAGTGGATGCCTGACTTGGTGGGCGACACAGCAATAAAGGAAACGTTGGTCTTAAATAGCTTTATACGGCGATGGGGACACCTGTTTATTTATGACAGGGAAACGTTAGCTCGTCTCCTCGAATCAGCAGGATTTGAATCTATGCGGTTCATGAAGGTGGGAGAAAGCGGCATCCCGGAGTTGCAGAACCTGGAAGCGGGTCCCTCTCGCATGGATCCTGTTTTTTATCAGCTCCAGACCATCATCATCGAAGCCGATAAACCCGCAAACGCAGCCTAGCCGAGCCGCCACGCAAAAAGATGCCTCAGGGGAGTACACGCATACGGTTTTTCCGATCTAAGCAGCGGGTTATCCAAATGCTAGCGCCTCTGGTGCCCGCACGCTGGGTGTTGCGGAATCCGGTCTTTGTGGTGGGCTGTGGACGATCGGGCACGACGGCGCTGGGGCGGCTGTTGGCGCAGCATCCCGGCGTGGTGTATCTCAATGAGCCCCGTCCGATTTGGCACCTAGATCCGCAAACGGATGTGTGGAGTGAGGGGGCCTTGGAAAGAGGGGGGCGGTTGTGCCTGGATGCAGGCCATCTTTCTCCTGCACAAGCCGCAAAGATCCGGGCGGCTTTTAAGGCGCGGATGCTCAAGCAACACGGGACGCGCATGGTAGAAAAACTCCCGGTCAACAGTTTTCGCCTGGGGTATGTGCAGGCGTTGTTTCCGGATGCACGTTTTGTGGCGTTGGTGCGCAATGGGCTGGAAGTGGCCCGGTCCATTCAGAACTACATACAGGATCCACCCCATGCAGAACCGTGGTATGGCAAGCAGGATGAAAAATGGCAGGCCCTGAAACAGGTGGCCCAGGAGCAAGGCTTGGCGGAACGGGTGGCGTGGTGTACCGACGATTTCTTGCGGGGCCTGCTTGAGTGGCGACTGAGTGTGGAGACCATGCTGAGCGATTTAAAAGAACTGCCCCAAGACCGGCAGATGCTCATCCGGTACGAAACGTTTGTGGCAGCGCCCGAAGAAGTGGCGCAGCGGCTGATGCATTTTATGGATCTGCCAACGAGTAAGAATCTGCTGGAATATGCCAAGCAGAACATCGCCCGAAAGTCGAACGTGATGACAAAAGAAGCCTTGCCTGAAGCGGAGGACCGGGTTGCCGGTGATTTGCTTCGGCAACTGCGATATGTATCAACCGCCATTTCCGTATCGGGCGATGTCTAGCAGGAATCATAAGGAAAAGCGCCGCCAACCGGGGGTCAGTGTTGTTATCTGTTGTTATAACAGTGCCCTCCGGTTGCCCAAGGCCTTGCACCACCTGCTTGCCCAAACACCTCCCGCGTCCATTCCGTGGGAAGTGTTGGTTATTAACAACGCCTCAACCGATGATACCGTGGCGGTGGCCAAGGCACAGTGGCCATCTGATGCCCCGGCTCCCCTGCGTATTGTAGATGAGTCCCAGCCAGGGCTGATTTATGCACGGGAGCGTGGCATAAAAGAGGCGCACTATGAATACATCAACTTCATTGATGACGACAACTGGGTGGCACCGGGATGGGTCGAGATCATCTTTGACGTGATGCACAACCACCCCGAAGTGGCGGCTTGCGGAGGAAGGATCGATGCCGCACCGGAAGAAACACCTCCAGCATGGTTTGAACGCTACCAGAATAACTATGCCGTAGGCACGTACGAACGGGCGGGTGACATTACCGACCATCGGGTGTGGTTGCTGGGAGCTGGTATCACGGTGCGAAACAAAGCCATTCAAGATTTGCGCGCCCATGGTTTTGTCAGCCGGTTGACAGGACGCAAAGGAAAGAGCCTTTCAGCGGGCGAAGAGTTTGAGCTTTGCTTTGCGCTGGTGATGGCAGGCTGGCGGCTGTGGTACGAACCGCGTCTATCTCTCCAGCACTTTATCCCCAGGCAACGACTCACGTGGGACTACCTGCGGCGGCTTCATCGTGGCTTTGGGCGCACCACGGTCGTCCATGAGATTTACCTTGCCCAGATGAGGGAAGAAGGCAACGCCGCTTCCCGTTCGTGGTGGCGTGAAGGGGGCCGCGCGCTCAAAAAAGTCGTCTATTATTATTTCGACGCGCTCCGTGATGCGGAGAGCACCCGGGCCAGCGGTTTTGAAGGATGCCATGCCATTATTAACTACGAACACAAGATAGGACGCTTGTATGAGCTGTGGCAGCGCAAGGGCACCTACGACCGCAGTGTTGAGGAACTCGGTGCCTTGTATACACGGCTGGCCGCCTATGCCCGCGCTCAAGCGCCGCCTCTCCAAACAACGTCTAAACGCCCGCCTGCCATCGTGCACGAAAACCCCGCTGGGTTCGAGGGGTGAAAAGCCAGTGTCTTTCCGTAGATAGGCAGGCAACCGTGTTGCGTGAAGATGTACTACAAGAGAAAGGCTCCGACGCCTACTCCGTTAAAAGATCAAGAGTAAGCAGCCTCATGCTTGTCTGAAATAGGACCTGCTCGTATCATGCGTCGCAGAAGAGGGCGTGGGTACATAGGCCATCATGCACGGGTGTTGCTCTGTGCCCTCGTGTCTAGGCATCCCCCCGCGTCTTCCATGGGCCGCTTTTCGACTGGGGGTGACATGGCGAAGCTGTATCTATCCGCTTTTTACAACAGGGCTTCCCGCCGTTTCTGTGCCTGAATCCCTGCTCCATTTCGCAAGAATAATGCGTCTACGATGAGTGAAGTAGCCATAGAAGTAGAGGGTCTGGGCAAACGCTACCGCATCGGCCTGGCCGAGGAGAAACACGACACCCTCTTCCAAACCATCACCTCGGCGCTGAGCTACCCGCTGCGCAACTTCCGCAACCTGCGCAAGCTCAGCCGCTTCACCGACGAAGCCGCCGAGGCTGAGGATATCATCTGGGCGCTGCGCGAGGTTTCCTTCACGGTGAACCAGGGCGAGGTCGTAGGGGT
>JAUIDY010000223.1 GCA_030428385.1 Rhodothermia bacterium
TTGCAATCACAAAGGGCGTTTTGCTCGGTCGGGACGGCGGGATTTGAACCCACGACCCCTTCAACCCCATTGAAGTGCGCTACCGGGCTGCGCTACGTCCCGAGCAAAGGGGAGAGAAACAAAGGAAATTCTAGAGGGACTTCAAGAGGTTCGCTAAAAATACTCTGACTTCCATAAGTTCCCCACGCAATGTCGGAGTTAACGGCTGTTCATCGCCTAATACTTGCCTGGCCCCCTCTATGGTATACTTGTCTACTTTCAGCAAATGAACAATTTTTTGCAGGAGGGCAATGTCCTCCTCCGTATAGGTTCTTCGACCGGCCCGGTTTTTCTTCGGAGCGAGCTGTTCGAATTCCGTTTCCCAATACCGAAGCACGTGAGGTTCCAATTCCAACATGCTGCTAACTTCGCCGATAGAATAGTACAGCCGCTTGATGGTAGGGGTAGCCATAAGTGTGTTGATTGCGTGAATCCCTGTGGAAGACGGCCCAAGTTACAAATTCCGTACAACGAAGTTGCAGTGGAAGCGTCTAAGCGCAGCCTCACGAACGGTGACTCCCCATGCATAGCATTAGAGGATGGGCCCAGGCGCATAAGAGTGACCTCTCGCTGCTTTTTTGCGTGGTGGTTTGGGGCCTCAACTTTGCAATTCTCAAGGCTGCCATTGGGGTCATGCACCCCCATGTGGTGAATATCTTTCGGTTTGTTTTTTCCCTCTTTGTACTTGGAGGCCTGTATTATGCCGAGTACCGAGAGACACAAGCCCCATTTTTTGGCCCGCTTCGGGAGTACTTCTGGCGCATTTTTGGACTGGGGCTGCTAGGGTTTTTGCTTTATCAGTTCTGCTTTATTGTCGGGATTAGCAATACCACGGCCGGCAATGGCGCGCTTATTATGTCGAGTGCGCAGCTATGGACCGCCCTTATTGCGGGCATTCTCGGTATCGAACGCATTCGCCGGGGAGCATGGGCTGGCCTTTTTGCCATGCTGGGGGGAGTCGCTATTATTGTCATTGGGGGGAATCAGGACATCAGTTTTGGTTCTACAACGCTCTTTGGTGATGCCGTTATTTTGATGGCCGCCGTGCTATGGGGTACATACACGGTACTGATCAAACCACTATTAAAGGTGCTCACACCTACCAGTCTAGCTTTTTTCGGATTATTGCTTGCCTTCCCGTTTTTGCTGGCCCTCGGAGCTAACTATCTACACACCGTGTCCTGGCAAGCAATAGATGCCTGGGTATGGCTCGCCATCATATACTCTGGTAGCCTTTCTACCGGATTAACAGTGGCGCTTTGGAACATCGCGATTCGTGACGTAGGACCTTCCCAAACTTCAGCCTATGGAAACTTGGTACCTATCGTTGGCATCGTAAGCGGTGTGATCCTGCTCGGCGAAAAGGTCACCTGGATTCAAATTGCGGGAGGCATACTCATTCTGGGGGGACTCTTGGTGATGCGCCGATTTCGAACACGTCCTACCGCCCTCGCACTTCAGGAAAGGTAAAGCCGGGGCGGGTCGTCACCAACGTGTGCGGCAATCTCCAGGTGAGGGATAATGGGAGAGGCTTTTACTTTGGTCATCAGCACCTCTTCTATCTGAAAAAGCCCACTGGCATTTTCCATCTGCACCTGGATGCGGACCGGTTTTGTCGCCCCTTTTTGCAAGTCTACCCGCAGAATCGCGCTGGCTGAATAGCGATGGATGTCTCCAACCATGGGATCCCGTTCCAACGCTTGAGGAATCCTAGATCGTCCTCTTGACATGTCACAGCCATCCGCCACAAGTACGGTACCTGCTTCAACAGAATGGATTCGCTCATGAGCCATGTGTCCTACAATGGCCTCATGGGTCAACGCACGCAACACGCTCTGCAGCCGTCGATTTTGGGGGTACACGACGGCTAGATATTTCTGAATCAGGTCATCTGCCAAGGTGATAGAATGCCACTCGTGATGTTGCCGTGCAACCCCCATTCCGATGTCATGAACAAAAGCGGCCAAGGCAACTGCAACCTGGGCGTCTTCATAGGCAGCCACTTCTTCTACCACCAATGATGGTGGGATCCCTCCTTCATGGAGCAAACGAAGCAACTTCAATGCATTATAGGTTACCAAGCGTGCATGCACGGGGCCATGATCGTTATAACCCAACCGTCGAACCGAAACCACATTGGCATAACTGTGATATCCATGGATCTCTTCGTCGACTAACAACCCGGACAAGAGCTTTCGGACAGGTCCCTCCGTCCGGTTTAACAAGACCCTGTTTAATTCTTCTTCTTTATGACTAACGGCTAGCCAATCGGGGAAGTGTCGCTTATCGGTAGACAAAGGGATTACGGATTAAATAGAGGAAGTGGCGGGGGAAATTATCCCGCTGTTCTCGCCGGTGACTCAACGTGTGAGCTACCATTTTCTTCGTGGGAAAGCACATGTCCCCACTGCTCATCACGCATATATATGGTTTGCGTGGGGAACGCAAGCTCTAACCCAAGCTCATCCACAATGCGCATAATATCTAACAAGAGTTGCTCTTGCACCTGCATAAAGTTGCCCCACTCGTTGTTTAGCGTAAACGCGATGATGAGCACATCGAGGCTTGACTCGCCGAGTTCTTTGAAATAAACAGCGGGAGATTCTTGATCCAGGTTTTCATCTTCCGCCAATCGCTTGCGCATACGCGCAATAAACAGTTCAAGTTGTTCGGCGCTGGTTTCGTACGTTAATCCCACCGTGAACATGAGGCGACGTTTGGGACGAACCGAGTGGTTGGTTATGGGCGTGCTCGTGAAAGTCTGGTTTGGTACCAGAACCATGGATTTATCAAACCGCCGAACGCGGGTGGTACGAAACCCAACTTCTTCAACAATCCCCTCCACGTCGCCAAATTCTACCCAATCGCCAATGTGAAACGGCTGATCGGTGAAGACGACGACCGAGCCAAAAAAATTGGCAACGGTGTCACGGGCAGCCAACGCGAGCGCCAGGCCCCCAATCCCAAGGCTGGCGATCAGGCTAGTGACTGAGTGACCCAACTCCTGAATGACAGAAACCGCAATAACGATGGACAAAAAAACCTTCAAGGTCTTTCGTAACAGCGGGATGACTTGATCATCAAGTCGCGTGTCTGTTTTTTCGGCGGCCCGATCTGAAAGCCGCGCGGCCACATCAATCACTCGAAATAGCACCCAGGTAACAGCCACCGACAGTGCCACCATCAGCCCATCTTTAACGAAGGCTCGGATGTCAACGGGCTCTTCAGGCAACATCAAAAAAGCAAGTGCGAGAAACCACAGCCCAACCTGCGTTACCAAAGCCAGGGGTGAAGGCAATAATTCGATGGTGTCATCGTCCCACGTAACACTCGTCTTTAGAGCCCGACGCTTCAGAAATCCCGTGAATAAGGCCTTGATGATCCGCCGACTCAAAAAGCCTAGAAAGATGATGAGAAGTGCCACCAATAAGCGCCAAACAGGCAAGCCCCAGAGTACAGGCTGGTCGAGAATTTCCATTTTATACGTTGATTCTATTCATCAAAAGAGGAGCCTTATGCCCGTTTTGCGCTCCGATTTGGTCTGTTATACCGAAAAGAGCGATTGCCTACAACCACGCATCAAAATATCTGCTGACGCAGGGCCGTAGTTAAAGAGTAAGTCAAGAACCGTCATTTCTGGCTGAAAACCATTGAAATTTTGGTGATACAAGGGGTGTTGATAGGAAAAGACATGGGTTGCGTGAAAGTGTTCGGCATGAACAGCCTCATGGGGTACAATTAGTTTTTGACTTGCAATAACGGATTCAAGGGGAAGGTCTCTTTGCTCTAGGTCAGAGGCCACAATCAGTTCTGCCTTCCCTCCCACCCATTGGTTGATGAGCCGAACGGTATTACAGGTTAAAGCTCCCAAATGGGTCCACGGCCTCGAATACATTCTTTCTATTTCTGGGAAGTAATGATTAAAGAACGGAGTTGTCTGGTAGTTATAATGCAACCCTTTTAGATGTTGCTTTATCCAAGGGAGATGCTTCCGGATTCGGAC
>JAUIDY010000083.1 GCA_030428385.1 Rhodothermia bacterium
CGGGGTTCGTGCGTTTCGGAGGTGGCAGGACTTTGGTTCTTTCGTCCCTGAAAGAACAATCAACTCCTTTGGCAAAAGCCGTTGCCTCAGCGTGGCTTTCAGGAAGTGGATGTTCGTTAAGAAGCATGTGAGCAACCGGGAAGCTTCTTGGTTTTTCGTCCTTTCTCAGCGGAAAGGACCAAACGCCTTGTCCCATCCAATCCCACGAAGCCCGTCCACCGCACGGTCCGTACCCGCTGGGCGGTGGACGCCTTGCTAACCGACACGCGTGGTGTTGTTCGCCCACCGGCTAAACGCACGGGCTTCTTCCCGCAGCACAGGCCGAGGATGGGACGCTGGTGCTCGCGCTCATCATCTGAAGTATCGGAAACGCGGGAAATGTGTTTGTGTGGAAGAGCCAACGAAAGGAGCAGGGCTTGCGCGTTTCGTCGCTTCGTCCGAATAAAAACCAAAAGTCACTCCGTTGCCACCCGCACCACCTGCCAGTTCACCTGCCCTTGCAGCGGGTCGCTGGCGAGTTGGTCGTTGGCGTCGAGTTGGATCGCGTGCGCCTCGCCATCCGGGAGGGCTACGAGGCCAACTGAGGGCGTGTTGTTGGTGCTGAAGACGTGCAACTCAAGATTGCTCCAGTCGATCTCGGCGGTGTTTTGGGCCAGCGCGGCGTGGGGCAGCACAGCCCCGCTGCGCACGAGCGCAATAATCGGGATGTCGCCGGCTTCGATTTCGTGCCACTGCGCGCCGTCATACACCCGGTGCGTCTGGTAGTCGATCCACTGGCCCGGCGGCAGGTAGACGTTGCGGCTGGTGGTTTCCTTAAACAGCGGAGCCACCAAGAGGTCGGAGCCGAGCAGGTATTCGTCTTCGATGAGCCACGATGTGGGGTCGTCCGGGTATTCGAAGAACAGCGTCCGCATCACGGGGTGTCCTTCCGCCGACGCCTGCACCGACTGCGCGTAGATGTAGGGAATGAGACGGTACTTCATCTCCATCGCGTTGCGGAAATCGACCACCAGTTCCTCGTCGTATTCCCACGGCTCGCGGGGCGGAGCGCCGTGCGTGCGGGTGTGTGCGGTGAGCGCGCCAAAGGGTGTCCAGCGGCGGTACAAGTCGCGCGGCGCACGCTGCACGAAGCCACCGATGTCGTGGCTCCAGTACGTGAATCCCGAAAGGCCAAACGACAGCCCAGCCCGCAGCGAGGCGGCCATCGCCGCGTCGGTGTTTTCGGCATCGCCGCCCCAGTGCAGCGGGTAACGCTGGCTGCCCGCCCACGCGCTGCGGCCCCACAGGATGCCGCCGCCGGTTACCTCTTTGGTGATGTCATACACGGCGTCCTGGTAGCGCACGGGATACAGGTTGTGCTCGTACCAGCCGGTGCGCCCGGAGTGGTAAAGGCCATACAAGGGGGCGTCTTCGGCGAAGTCGGCCTTGATGACGCTCACGCCGAGGTCGAGCAGGCCCTTGAGCTTGCTTTTGTACCACGCTACTGCGCCGGGATTACTGAAGTCGAGGATGGCGTCTTCGTAGGGCAGCACGCCGCTTTCGTTGCGTACATGAAAGCCACCCTCCACAATCTCGTCCCACATGCGGTTTTTGCTGGTGAAATACGGCAACTGCCACAGGCTGATGTGGTAGCCCATCGCCCGCAGGTCCTGCATCATCTTCGCGGGGTCGTCGAAGCGTGAGGCAGAGAAGAGGTAGTCGTTGCGCCAGTCGGTCTCGAACCAGCCGGTGTCGATGTGGATGACATCGGTGGGGATTTCGTAGTCGCGCAGTTGCTGGGCCACGGTGCGTACTTCTTCTTCCGACTGGTAGGTGATGCGGCTCATCCACAGCCCAAACGACCACAACGGCGGCACGGGGCTGCGTCCGGTGAGCGCGGTGTATTCGGACAGCACGTCTTTCGGTTCGCCGAGGAAGATGAACAGGTCCATTAGTTCATCGCCGGTGTAGATGGTGGTGTGGGCGTCGAACTCGTAGCCGAAGTCGAACGTGACAGGCGTGCTCGTGTGGGCGAACATCCCGTAGCCGTTGCTGCTCAGGAAAAACGGAATGGCTTTGTACTGGCGGTAGTTCTGCGCCCCCATTGCATCGCGCAGGTACATGATCATCTTTTGCCCGCGCTTGTCGAGGCGGGTGAACGACTCGCCTGCGCCGTAGAGGTGTTCGTCGTAGCTCAGTTCAAACGTCGCGGCGGTGCTGCGGGCGAGGTCGCGGGCGCGGCGGATAAACGAAAACGGCACGTAGGGCGTGAAGGAGCCCGGATCGCCGAGCGTCTGTGTGCGGGTGACGAGGGTGCCGTCGGCGGTGTAGAACGCGAGTTGCCACGGGTCTTTGCGGACGTGGACCTGTCCGTGGGCGCTGGTGTAAATCACAGCCTCTTCCGTCTCCTCCACCTGCCACGAGTCGTCGGCAGGCACGGGGCCGTCGAGCATCAGCGAGGGTTCGTTGCGCATGGCGTCGATGGGCACATGGCGCGTGTTGAACCGCAGCCGCACGGTGCGCGGGCTGACGAAGTCGATGGAGAACGGCAGCGTGGGGTCGCGGTCGTATTCGGTGCCGGGAAATTCGTTGGACTGCGCACGCGAGAGACCCAGGTCGAGTTTGTTAAACGAGAGACTGGGCTGCCGGGCGTAGCGGTCCCACTGCAGCGTGCCCTCGCCCGTGGCGGCGTCGAAGTCCACGAGGCGGCTGCCCACGAAGTATGTTTGCTCCAGTTTCTGGAAGTCCTCGCTCACATCAACGAGTTCGCCAATGATCTGCGCGTGAACAAGATTGGGGAAGAGCAGGGAGAGGAGAAGGAGAAGGGACAGACGCATGGTGGCGGGTGGGGTGGGAAGAGAGAAGGGGGGAGAGAGGAAGAAAAAAGAAAAAGGGGGCGCGAGCGGGAAAACACGATCTCTTCCCGCCAACCGCGTCCCCCTTCCCTCAACTTACTGGCTCCATGGGGGCGTGACGCCATTCATGCGGGCATAGGCAATCATCTGCCCGAGGTGCTCGCTGGCATGCTCCACGGTGAAGAGCAGCACGTAGTTGGCCGTCACGGTGCCGCCACCGAACCATTCGATTTCGGCATCCAGGTCTTCGACACCTGCAACGGCAGCTTCCAAGTGGTCGAACGAAGCCGTCAGCGTCGCCTTCACCGCTTCTTTCTCGGTAACGTTGGCTTCCAGGTTTTGCACATCGACGCCTTCAGGTGGGGCAGTGCCAAGGCGGGTTGGGAAAAAGTAGTTGGCACCAGCAACATGCATGAGTGCTTCGCTGGAGGAGCGGACACCTTCGCCCGGACGCCAGGCAAGTTGTTCGTCACTAAAGGTATCGGCCAGGCCGAGCAGCTTGCCTTCGATGTCATTCAGGCGTTCAAGAACCGACGTGGCGGTGTCCTGGGCCGTTGCGGTGTGGCTCCACGCACCCAGGAGCAGGGCCACCAGCAAGGGGAGGCAGGAAAAACGAGACATAGGTTTTCTATGTTGGTGAGGAAAAAAAGAGGGACTGCAAGCTACAACGTATCGCAGGCAGCGGCAAGGCCTTGGTTTTGCTCCATCAATCAACGGATTTGCAAGCGGTTCATGGCGATGGGTGGTTGGTGTTGTCCAAGGCGAGGACCGCCCGGAGCGCCTCGCCTCCCCACTCGTCGAAGTACGCAAGGTCTGCGGCGCTGAAGTGCTCGTGGTAGGAACCACGCGTTCCGTGTCGGAAGAACCGGGATGAGTGTTCGATGCGGCGGACATAGCGGGTATAAAGTTGCGCCAGTTTGTGGGTTGTCAGCTTGTTGAACATCCGAAGCAGAAACAGGTGGTTCGTTTTGAAGATAGGCGTACGCGTTAGCGGGGTGAGAAATGTTGGTACGGGCTGGTTTACGTGAGCCAGGAGGCGCGGGATGGTTTGTGCGGGTGTATAGCGAAGTGCTTCGAACGTGAGGGGAAAAACGCCTGCCTGCGCCAGCCAGCCTTGCACATGGAAGCTCCAGTAGGCGACACGGTTCAGGTCTTCGCTGTAGGTTCCGCTCTCGAAGTTATTGGGTTGGCGGATAAAGGCACCGAACGGGACCCGGGCCACTTCTTTTCGGAGCAACTGCATGTAGAAATACAACGATGTCAACACGTCGCGCCCGTCGCGGCAGACATAGATGCGTTTGGCGTGCCGGAGCACATGCTGAACGAAGGGGACCACCGCTTCGTCGTGATGGAAGAAGGCGGCCGGATCGGCATGCATGTGGCTTTTTAAGATGCGTGGCCCCTGCGCCAGGGCCTGCTCGCACTGCGCAAGGGTGAGCGGACGAGGGTGGTCGCGCCGCAGACGGTCGAGGTTGAGATAGGGGAGGGTATACGCCGCGCCATGATGGGCCAGGGTGTCGATAGCCAGGTGCGTGCCCGAGCGCCGATGCGAGATGACGACGAGGTGGGGTGCCGAAGGGGACGAAGGCATGGTTGGGGTAAACAGGAGACGGCAACGACGAGGAAACGCAGCAGGCCCGATGTACGGTTGGGCAAGACACAACATACGAGTGGGGGCACCTTGATCACACGAGGTTGGAAACAAGGTGGGGAGTGTGGAACGCGAAGCCGCACATTTTTTCTATCTTGCGGTATGTTCATCCCACCCAGGAGATCCATGAATACACTCGTCGCTCCCGAACTTGCCGACCTGCTCAAGGCCGAGCGTGGCACGCTGACCCGGTTGGCAGAGTTGCTTGAACGGAGTGCCGCCGATGCGGATACGGTGGACCGGCTGCACGACATCATCCGCCACCTCGAACACCTGTTTCTGGTCGTTGTCGTAGGCGAGTTCAACGCGGGCAAGTCGAGCGTGCTGAACGCGCTCTTCGGCGAGAAGCTGATGGAAGAAGGCCCGATCCCCACGACGGCGAAGGTGACCATCCTGCGCCACGGCGACGAGCCGATGGAGCGGCAGCTTTCCGACTTCCTCGTCGAGCGGCGGCATCCGGCCCAACTACTGCGCTACCTCAATCTGGTCGATACGCCGGGCACCAACTCTATCATCAAGCAGCATCAAACCATCACCGAGAAGTTCATCCCGCGCGCCGACCTTGTGCTGTTCATCACCTCGTTCGATCGCCCGCTGGCCGAGAGCGAGCGGCAGTTCCTCGAATTTATCCGCGAGGCGTGGGGCAAGCGGCTCGTCTTCGTGCTTAACAAGGCCGACCTTGCCCGCGACGAAGAAAGCCTGAACCAAGTCATCGCCCACATCGAAAGCGGCTGCCGCGAACTGATGGGCTTCGAGCCGGAGATTTTCCCCGTGAGTGCCGAACAGGCGTTTGCTGCAAAGATGGCGGAGAAAGACTCGGTGCGGGCGACGCTGTGGCGCGAGAGCCGTTTTGCGCCGCTGGAAGAGTTCATCACGGAGAAGCTGGCGGGTCCCGAACGCCTCGCGTTGAAACTAAACGCCCCGCTGGATGCGGCCACGAAGCGGCTGGCGGTGCTGGGTCGGCACCTCGGGCAGCGGCGCGAGATCCTGCAACAAGACGAAGCCAACCTCGGCGAATTACAAAGCCGACTCGATGACGCCCGAAAAGAACTCGAAACCGGCTATGAGCGTCACCTCGCCGAGATCGACACGCTGCTGCTGCAACTGGAGCGGCGCGGCGTGCAGTTTCTGACGGACAACATCCGCGTGAGCAAGATGAACCTGCTGCGCGACAAAGACCGCTTCAAGGACGAGTTCCAGCGGCAGGTGCTGCGCGACACCGACCGCCAACTCGAAGACCAGGTGACCGAAGCGGTAGACCGGTTGTTCGAGCAGGCGCTGACGCTGTGGCAGCGCACCCTCCGCGAGTTTGCCGAGCGCCTCCGCACGATTGGCGATGCCGCCACGGGCACGCAACAAGAATTCCTCTACAACCGCGCCGACGTGTTCAACAGCGTCATGCGCGAGGCCGAGCGCAAGATCCAGCGGCACGACCTGCGCGAAGAAGCCCGCCGCATCCTCGAAAACGCCGCCAACGCTGCCGACACGGTGGGCTACGCCGGAGCCGGAGCTGCGGGGCTAGGGCTGCTTTCGGGCGTGTTGATGGTGGCGACAACGGCCGATTTATTCGGCGGCTTCGGGCTTATCACGGCAGGTGTCGTAGGGGTTGCGGGGCTAACTGTCTTGCCGATGCAGCGGCGCAAGGCCATCAAGGAATTACAAGACCACGTCGAAGCCCTGCGCACGGACATGCGCACTGCCTTGTCCCACCAACTCAGCCAGCAGGCCGACGCCGCCCTCGGACGCCTCCACGAAACCATCGCCCCCTACGAACACCTCGTCGAGACCGAACGCACGGCCCTCGACGAAGCCACGGGCGAGCAACAAGTCATCGAAGCAGAGATTGAGGCGCTGCGGCAGCGGATACGTAAGGAGATTGGGTAGGAACGGGAGAATGGCGGAAAACGGAAGGCGGTACCCGTAGGGACGCGCCGTGGCGCGTCCCGGCCAGAAAGACCACCCCCCGATTCATCCCCGCCGTGGCACGTCCCGCCGTTTGGCAAACCCCACCGTGTGTAAGGAATGGCCACGTCCCCAACCCCACCGTGATACGATGCGCGTGGTTTTCCAGTAAGGTGAAATGCGGGGGTGAAAAGCCGCCGTGCCTTACGTATTAGCCCATTCATCAATCCCGGTTTCGCCATGAAACGCCTTGCTTTTCTTTTCTTGCTTTTCCTTGCGGGTTCGCTCATCCTCTCGTCCGCCCACGCACAGGACCGCGACTTCGACGCCCTCGCGCATCAAATCGTAACCACCTCCGCCCAGGTCCAGCCCGGCGAAGTGGTGGCCATCTCCGGGGGACAGCACACCCTGCCGCTGATGGAAGCCCTCGCCATCGAGGTGCAAAAAGCAGGCGGTCGCCCCGCGCTGCTGCTCACCACCGACCGTATCGCCCGGTCTTTCTGGACGGAGGTGGACGAGCAGTATCTCGGCCAGCGCGACCCCGCCGATGGGGAATGGCTGGACCTGATCGATGTCTACATCGGCCTGCCCGAAGTACAAGACGATGCCGCCGTGAATGAAGGCGTGTCGGAGGCGCGCAGGGCCAAACGGTCGGCAGCGTATGCCGATTTTTCGAGCGAAATCAATGCCGCCGGGGTGCGCGACATCATGATCGGCTATCCAGCGGAGGAAGACGCCCGGCGCTACGGCATCGACTTTGCCACGTTAGAAAATCGCCATTGGGCCGCCCTCAACGCCGATTTTACCCAGATCGCCCGTACGGCAGAGGCGCTGGCCGCCAAACTGCGCGTTGCCAAAGAAGTGAAGGTAACCGCCCCGTCGGGCACCGATTTTCGCTTTCAGGTAAACGACCGCCCCATCTTTAAAAGCGACGGCGTCACTGACCCCGACGCCACCGCTTACTTCGACCGCACCGAGTACCTGCCCACGGGCTCCGTCTACTTCGCCCCGGTCGAGACCTCCGCAACGGGTCAGGTAAACGTCCCACGGGTCTTGTGCGACGGAACGCTTATGACCGACCTTTCCTTTTCGTTCGACCACGGGATCGTGAAGCAGTTCAACGCGGCGGAGGGCAAGGAATGCTTCGATGAACACCTTGGCCCTTATGATGGGCCTAAAGACCGCTTTGGCTGGTTTGCCATCGGTTTAAATCCAGCCGTACAGATTATGGAGGAAAACAACGCCAACTATCGCCCCGATGAGGCCGCAGGCATGGTTTATATCGGCATCGGACGCAACACGATGTACCCCGGCGGGCAAAACGCCACGGGGGGCGGCTTTTCGTTTCCCATCACCCAGGCCACCGTCACCATCGATGGCGAAGTAGTGGTTCGGAATGGCACGCTCGTGGGCAGCCTCGCCGATGCGGGACAATGAGGGAAGTGTTTGAGTATGCGAGAGAGGGGGGAAAGGGAGTGTAGGAGATTGTTGCAACGAAACACCGCCCCCCGAGGACCTAACCTGCGACTAATAGACCTCATAAACCCGCTAGGCTTCCTCACTACCATTGGAATAAAGCAGTCTGATACGTCCCTCGGGAAGCAAGCACGAGGGACGTATCAGACAGTTTCTAAGATGAAGACCCCCTTTCCCGAAAGAACTCTCTGTGTTGCTACGCTTCCTCGTCATCCTTCGTCATATATTACACCGCCCTCACTGTCCCACGTCACTAGCACCATGCCTCGTTTCCTCCCGTTCCTCGTTCTCACCTGCGTCCTTGCGATCACTGCCAGCGCACAGCCACTCGCCATCCGTCATGTCACGGTCGTGGACGTAACGGATGGCTCGCTTCGTCCGAATCAGACCGTTCTCCTTGAGGGCAACCGCATCGCCGCCATTGGCACGGCAGGTGAGATGGTGATCCCTTCTGAGGCTGAAATCGTGGACATGGCGGGCGGCTACGTCATCCCCGGCCTGTGGGACATGCACGTCCACACGTTCAACAACAACGACCCGCAGCCGCCCAACACCTGGACCCTCCCGCTTTACCTGGCAAACGGCGTCACGGGCGTGCGCGACATGTGGGTGAAGCCGGGCGAGCAGGCCGAGCAGGTCCGCGCCTGGATGCGCGCGTTGGATGCGGGCACGTTCGTAGGCCCGCGCTTTGGGGCCATCGGGACGCTGGTGGATGGCACGCCGCGCATTCAGCAATCCGACACAGTAACGACGGATGCCGAGGCGCGGGCGTTCGTGGCGGCGCTGGCGAAGGGCGGGATCGATTTCGTGAAGGTGTACAGCCGCCTCTCGCCCGATGCTTACCATGCGCTTGTGGAAGCTGCGCACGCCGCTGGGCTGGAGGTGGCCGGGCATGGCCCGAACGCGCTTTCTTCGTTCGACGTAGCGCACGCCGGGCAGCGCAGCATTGAGCACCTGACCGGCGTCCACGAGACCTGTTCCTCGAAGGAAGACTCGTTGCGTACGGCAGGCGTGCAGGCGTTTGGCTCACCGGCTCTTGTCGTTTCCACGTTTGATCCAGCGAAGTGCGCCACGTTGTACGAGCGGTTCGCCGAGCATGAGACGTGGCAAGTGCCAACAATCATCACCAACCGCGTCTGGACCGCCTCAGCGAGTCTCGACGCCCTTCGCCAGGACGAGGGGCTGCTCTACACACCGATGTGGGAATCCGCAGAATGGGAATGGGTCGGCAACTTCCTCTCGTTCTCGTCGGAGGACGACCGGGCGGCGTACGATGATCTCTACCAGTTGGAGCAACGGATCATCGGGGAGATGCACGCAGCGGGCGTGCCGCTGCTGGCTGGGACGGATTTCGGCAATCCGTACATCTACCCCGGTTTCAGCCTGCGCGATGAACTGGCGGAGTTGGTCGGGGCCGGGCTCTCGCCGCTGGCGGCGCTCCAGACGGCCACGCTGAACCCGGCACGCTACCTCGGACGAACGGACGACCTCGGCACCGTCGAGGCGGGCAAGCTGGCAGATCTCGTCCTGCTCGACGCCAACCCGCTGGAGGACATCGCAAACGTCCGGCAGATCCGCGCCGTGGTGATGAACGGGCGGCTGTTCACGCGCGACGACTTGAACCGAATGAAACAGGATGTCTTGGTGAAAAACTATCGCGAGGCCCTCGCCCAACCGGTGCCGCTTGGCGTGCAGCCGCTCGACGCCGAGGGGCTCCAGCGCTTCGCGGGCACGTACGACCGCGACGGGCGTGAGGGGCAGGCTGAGGTAACAGTAGAGGACGGCGGCCTGCTCGTTCGCTTCGGAAACTGGACGGACGTGCTCGAACCAATCGGCGGATCGCTCTTCCGGGTGACCGGCTCAAACGTCCTCTACGTCTTTCACCCCGACGCCGACGGAGCCGTCTGGGGTTTCGAGATCAACGATGGCGGTGGCGTCGGCATGTACCGCCGTGCCGATCCGTAACCCCCGCCTCGCCATGCGATACGCCTGCTTTTTGCTCCTCACGTTTACGGTCCTCACCGCCCGGGCACAGGATGCACCACCCCTCATGCCCGCGTTCGACCTCGACGCGCTCGACACCTCGGCGAACGCCTGCGAGAACTTCTATCAGGTCGCTTGCGGCGGCTGGCACGCGGCGAATCCCATACCTGACGACGTGGCCTTCTGGTCGCGCCCGTTTACGCAGTACGCGCACCAGATGGATGACTACGTGCGCGGTCTCGTCGAGACGGCGGCAGCAGGCGGAACGGAACGCACGCCCGACGAACAAACGGTCGGCGACTACTACGCGGCGTGCATGGATGCAACGGCCCTTGAGGCGCGCGGCCTCGCCCCGCTTCAGCCCGAGCTAGTGCTCATCGACGGGATGGCCTCGGTGGACGACCTGGCCGCTGTCGTGGGCGTGCTCCACCGGACCATCCCCTACGTCCCGGAGCACGGCGAGCCGCTCTTCTACGTCTTTGCCTGGGGCGACCCGGTGGAAGGCAGCCAGGCCACGCGGCTCTGGATCAGCCCCGGCGGCCTGGGCCTGCCGGGGCGCGACTACTATATCGCCGACGATTCGGCGAGCGTCGCGCTCCGCACGGCGTACCGGGCGCACATCGCCGAGATGCTGGAAATGCTCGGCACCTCGCCCGGCGAGGCGGGGCGTCAGGCCGAAGCCATCCTCGCTCTCGAAACGGCCCTCGCGACGGCCAAGCTGTCACAATCCGTTGTCCGCAACGATGCCGCCGTCACGTCCAACCCGGTCACGCCGGACGAACTCCAGACGCTGACGCCGCACTTCCGCTGGGCGGACTTTTTCCGTGCCCACGGTATCCCCGAGGCCGAGCGCCTCAACGTCCGCGAGCCCACCTCGTTGCGGGCGCTCGACAGCCTCGTGACGACTATCCCGCTGGCCGATTGGAAGGCCTACCTGCGCTGGCACCTCGTTGCCGAGCGCGCGAGCCTGCTCCCGGCGATGTTCCGTGAGGCCCGGTTCGGCTTCTACGGGCGGGTCCTCGAAGGACAGGCCGCTCCGCCGAGTCGCGAGCGTGCCTGTTTCACGCACGTCGAGCGCGATCTGCCGCAAGCGCTCAGCCGCGTGTTCGTCGCCCGCGCTTTCAAGCCCGCGATGCGGACGCAGACCGTCGCCATGTTCGACGAGATCAAGGCCGTCATGCGCCGCCGCATCGAAGGCGCCACGTGGATGGGGCCCGAGACGAAGCGTGAAGCCCTCGTCAAGCTCGATGCCGTCCGGCTCAGCATTGGTCACCCGGACGAATGGATGGACGACCCGCGCCTCGTTGTTCGGAGCGACGACTTTTTCGGCAACGTGCAGCGTGCCGGCGAGGCCCTCCGTCGTGCCCACTTCCACGGCCTCGGCCAGCCGCTCGACCTGAACAACTGGGCCGAGCCCGCGACATGGATGGGCGGCTACTACGACAACCGCCGCAACGCCATCGTTGTCACCGCTGCGATGCTGCGCTACTACGAGACCAGCTTCGATGACCTGGCGGTGCGCTACGGTGGCCTTGGCGCCTTCGTGGCCCATGAACTGCTCCACGCCTTCGACACGCTGGGCCGCCAGTACGACGCTGAGGGCCACCTCCGCGACTGGTGGACGGAGGCCGATGCAGCGCGCTTCGAGGCCCGCGCGCAGTGCGTCGCCGAGCAGTTCTCGGGCTACGAGTACGCGTCCGGCATTCCCATGGATGGCGCGTTCGTTGTAGCGGAGCAGGTGGCCGAACTTTCGGCGTGGGACATCGCGTGGGAGGCTTTCCAGAACGCCACTGTGTCCGCCCGCTCACCGGATATCGACGGCTTCTCGCCGCTCCAGCGCTACCTGCTGACGAACGCGCAACTCTGGTGCACGGACGCCACCGAGGGCAGGTGGCGTGCGATGGCGGCGGGCCGCAGCAGCAAGGCGTGGGCCGCCCCGATGGTCCACGGTACCGTCAGCAACCTCCGTCTCTTCGCCGAGGGCTTTGGGTGCCGCGCCGGACAGGCGATGGTAAAACCACCCGAATCTGTATGCACGATCTGGTAAGCATTATCCTGTTTTGTACCTTACTCCTCGCTGGCCTCATCCAACCGCCGTATCGCTTTTCCTGCGCGAGGGAGATGCTATCCGATGTGTCGCTTTCTTTTTACCGATATGCAGCGGCTTGCTCGGGTTTGCCCCAGGCGGTATACAAATCGACGAGGGCGGCGCGGTTGTCGGTGTAGGCTTCTTCGTCGGGGGTGGACTCGAAAAAGGCATAGCTTGCCAGCAAGAAGGACTCGGCGTCTGCGTATTGATCGTTTCGAAGCAGACATTGCCCCATGGACAGCTTGGCCAGCGCCGGCATCAGGTATTGATCGCCAAAGTAGTGAGAGGAGAGACGAAGCCCCTCTTCTAACATCGGCTCCGCTTCGTCGCAGCGGCCTTGCTCCTGAAGCAGTTGCCCATGATGGACGAACAGGTCGGCAAAAATGAGATGTTCCTTGTTCCAGGTATGCTGGGCCAGGTCCTGCGCGGCGCGAAAATAGGCATCGGATTCCTCATAGGCCCCCACATTGTATAGTGCCTTGGCGAGGAAGAGCCGGTCTACGACGATGCGTGGATGCTCTGCGCCAAGCGTTTGCAGGTGCAAGGCCAGCGCTTCACGGGTAGCGGCAACGGCTCCCGCATAGTCATTTAAGCCGACGAGCGCCAGCGACAACGACCCCAGGGTTTGGGCAACGGAGGGATGCGCGTCGCCCAGTTCGGCCCGAAAAATGCCAAGGGCTTGCCGATAGAGTGCCTCTGCCTCCATCGCGTCTTCAGCACGGCCCCCATTCATGAGAAAACCCGCTAACGCATCCAGACTGACGGCATAATCGGGGTGGTGCTCGCCGAGCGAGGCCTTGCGTAACGCCACGACCTCACGGCCTACTTCGATAGCCTCGTCATACTTTTGCTGGCTGTCGAGGGTAATGGCGAGGTTATTCAGGGTGCGAAGTGTTTGGGTATGTCCTGGGCCTAGTGCGAGGCGCTGTCGTTCCAGCAGATCCCGGAATAATACCTCGGCCTCTGCATGGTCGTCCTGTGCGCCCCGGATAACGGCTAGGCCATTGATCGATTCTAACAGGTCGGGGTGGTCCTTGTCGAGTTGTGCCTGCCGGATGGCGTAGGCCTCCTGGAAGAAAAGGACCGCCTCTTCCGGGCGGCCTTGCCGCGTGCCGGAGCGCAAACTGCCCAGGCTGAACAGGGTCTGCGCGACAGCCAGATCGGTAGCGCCCCGTCGCGCCCGGCGGATTCGTAAGGCTTCGTGGAGGAGCGAATCGGCGTCGTCGTACTGCGCCCGTTCCATTTGCACCACGCCGAGTTGATGCAGCACGTCGGCGCTTTGTTCGCTGGACGGGCCAAAACGCGTTTCCACCACCGGACGCATGTCTTGCAGCAGGGCAAGGGCTGCGTCGTAGGTGCCCAGCTTAAAATAGACCTCCGCCAGCACCAGCAGCATCTCGGCTTGCACTTCCGGCTGGTCGGCAAGGCCTGTTTTCACCCGCTCGGCACCCTGATCCACCAACTCTTTCACCGTCAGCGCTTCACCTTGTGCCACGTCGGGATTGGCCTGGGCGAACAGGTCGAGGACAAACGCCTTCACTTCCTCGGCTTTGGCGGCTTCCTGCGTTTTTTCGGCGGCTTGCCAGAGCGCGGCACCGAGTCCACCGGCCAGTGACAGCAGTACCAGCACCGCAGCGATGGCTGCGGCCTTGTGCCGTTGCACAAACTTGCGCAGCCGATAGCCGGGCGTGTCTTTACGGGCCAGGACAGGCAGGCCGTTCAGATGCCGCCGGATGTCTTCCTGAAACGCCTCGGCAGAGGAATAGCGCAGCGCAGGCTCGGGGCGTAGCGCCTTGAGGACGATGGTGTCGAGGTCGCCTGCGAGGCGGCGGCGCAGGCGCTCGGTGGTGGTAGACCGGGCCTTGCTGCGGGTGGGGGCGTCGGCAGTGGTGGTGACGACCGTGCTGGGACGCGGTGGCGGCGTGTCTGCCGTGGCGTCGTCGTGGGGGCGCTGCCCGGTGAGCAGTTCGTAGAGGATGACGCCGAGCGTGTACACGTCGCTGGCGGTGGAGATCGGCGCGCCCGTGTGTTGCTCAGGGCTGGCATACGCGGGCGTCAGCACCCGTGCGCCCGTGCGGGTCTGGAGCGTGTCTGGCTGTTGCGGATTGAGGATTTTGGCGATGCCGAAGTCGAGCAGCTTAAGCTGTCCGTCTTCGGTGACGAGCATGTTCGACGGCTTGAGGTCGCGGTGGACGACGAGGTTCTGGTGGGCATAATGCACGGCGGCGCACGCATCCTGAAACAGCCGCAGGCGGTCGTCCACGGACAGCCGGTGGTCGTCGCAGTACGTCGTCAGCGGCTCGCCGTCGATGTATTCCATCGCGAAATACGGAGCCCCGGCGTCGGTGGTGCCGCCGTCGAGCAGTTGGGCGATGTGCGGGTGGTGCAGCGAGGCGAGGATCTGCCGTTCCTGCTGAAACCGACGCACGATGTCGGCGCTGCCGTGACCGGGGCGAATCACTTTAAGCGCCACGCGCTGCTCGAAGGTGCCGTCGGCGCGGTGGGCGAGGTACACGGTGCCCATGCCACCCTGCCCGATCTCGCGCACGAGGTGATACGGGCCGATGTGGGCGTCATCGGCGAGGGGGTCGTCGATGAGTTGGACGAGGCGGTCGTGCGGCACATCCAGCAGCGACAGCGTGCCTTCGTCGCCTGCTAGGAGTTGTGCCAGCTCGGCCCGCATCGCGGGATCCTCCACCTGCGCCACCCAGGCCGCCCGCTCCGTGGCGGGCTGGGCCAGTACCTGGGAGAAAAGCGCCTTGAGTTCCTCCCAGCGGTCGGGGTTGATGGCGTCAGGAGGCATGGGAGGCGTCGTCGGTGTGCAGGATGCTGGCGAGCCATGCCCGCGCCATCCGCCACTCGCGGTTGACGGTGGCGACGGAGAGGTTCATGATCTCGGCGGTTTCGGGGATCGAGTAGCCCGCAAAAAACCGACATTCCACCACCTGCACCTGGCGCGGGTCGCGCGCTTCGAGTTGTTGCAGCGCTTGGTCGAGCGCCATCACGTCGGCAGGCAGGACGCGTTTGCTGTGCAGCGTCTCGTCGAAGACCAGCGGCACCTGTCCGCCCCCGCGTTTTTGCGCCAGGTGGTGCTCTGCCGCCGTCACCAGCACCTGCCGCATCGCCCGCGCCGCCACGCGCATAAAGTGCTGGCGGCTTTGTACGTCGAGTTGCTGCGAGCCCAGCAGCTTCAGGTAGGCTTCGTGGACGAGCGCCGTTGTGTTCAACGTCTCATTGGCCGATCCGCGCCGCACCGCCCGGGCCAGCCGCCGCAGTTCGTCATATACCCGCGCAAAGAGCGCATCCACGGCGTCCGGTTCGCCCCGGTTCAGCGCGTCGAGCAATTCCGTGATGGCGGGAGCGGCGGCCATGGGTTACGGCGGAGGATGCATCCGAGAAAAAGAAAGTGAGGCCGATCAAGCGTCAGGCGTCAGTAAAAACAGAAGATAACGACAGAGGCGCAAGTAAATCTATGAGGACAAATACACGCTTCAAATCGTCATCGCGAGGAGCCAAAGGCGACGTGGCAATCTCATCCCGTCTGCGGGGCGCATTCCTGTCGGGGTGAGATCACCACAGGATCTACGATCCTTCGTGATGACACAATAAAAAAGGAGAAGCCGTGAATCGACGAACCGAAGAGGCGCGTCTCGGCTAGAAATGTCCCCAACGATTGGCCTCCACCAAGGCGCGTCTCGGCCAGAAATGCCCCCGATTCGTCCCCGTCGTGGCACGTCTCGGCCAGAATTATCACCTGCGCCAACCATTCGTCCCCGCGTCGTCTGCCTTGATCCCTCCCAGACGCGACGCAGCCCGAAAACGTTGGGAGAAGGCAGGCGACGGGGTATGCTGAGGCTGGATGTTCTGCCCAACCCAGCCGTATTCCCTCATGCGTTTGTTCTGCTTGCTGCTTTGCCTCTTCACCGCTCCGTTGCTCGATGCCACCTCCCAAACCACGACACCACTGCCGCTCGAACGTCTCCGTAGCCCGGTGCGGCTCGACGGCCTGAGCGACGAACCGGCGTGGCAGGCCATCGCGCCGGTGCCGCTGACGATGAGCCAACCGTCGTTTCAGGGCACTATGACCGAGCGCAGCGAGATCCGCTTTGCTTATGACGACACGTACCTCTACGCCGCCGCCCGCTTCTACGACAGCGACCCCACGGGCGTGCGGGCCAACTCGCTGGCCCGCGACGGCTACAACGGCGACGACCTGTTCAGCATCTTCATCGACACGTTTAACGACAACGAAAATGGCCTCTGGTTCTTTGCCACGCCCGGCGGCGTGCGCTACGATGCCGCCATCTCCGGCGATGGCAACCGTTCCAATGCAAGCTGGAACACCTTTTGGGACGCCGCCACGGTGCAGACCGAAGACGGCTGGTTCGCCGAGGTGCGTATCCCGTTTTCGAGCCTGGGTTTTCAGAACCTGAGCGACCGGGTGGTGATGGGGCTGGCGGCGTGGCGGCTCATCGCCCGCAAAAATGAATACCAGACGTTTCCCGCGCTCTCGCCCAACCGCTCGCTGCTGACCCCGTCGCGGACGCAGGACGTGGTGCTCGAAGGCATCCAGGCGCAGACGCCCATTTATGTAACACCCTACGCCCTCGGGGGCATGGGGCAGACCGCTCGGCTCAACGCCGCCGAGACGGGCTATGCGATGAACAACGACCTGACGCAAGACGTGGGGCTCGATGTGAAGGTCAACCTGACCAGCAACCTTACGCTCGACGCCACGCTCAACACCGATTTTGCCCAGGCCGAGGCCGATAATCAACAGGTGAACCTGACGCGATTCTCGCTGTTTTTCCCCGAAAAACGCCAATTTTTCCAGGAACGGGCGGGTTTGTTTGCCTTCAACACCAGCAATGAACGACTTTTCCACAGCCGCCGCATCGGCCTGCACAACGGCCAGGCGATTCCGATTCTGGGCGGCACGCGGCTCGTCGGCAAGGTGGGCGTGTGGGATGTCGGGTTTATCGATATGCAGACCGCCCGTAGCGGCGACCTGCCGTCGGAGAACTTCGGCGTGGCGCGGATGCGGCGGCAGGTGTTTAATCCCAACTCCTTCGCGGGCGGCATCGTCACCAGCCGCATCGGCATGGATGGCAGTTACAACCTCGCGTATGGGCTCGACGGTGTCTTTCGGCTGTTTGGCGACGAGTACCTGCTGCTGAATTGGGCGCAGACATTCGACGATGCTTTGATCGACCAAGAGACGTTCGAGTGGGCACGGGCGGGTTTGCTTCAGGCGCGGTGGGAGCGGCGGCGCAATGCAGGCTGGAGCTACTACTCCACGCTCACGTGGTCCGGCGAGGACTACCTTCCCGACCTCGGCTTTTTCCAGCGGCGCAACTACACCGCGCTCAACGGGCTGCTGCACTACAACCGCTATCCCGGCGAGCACTCCGTTTTCCAGCGCACCATGTTTTTCCACGTCGATGGCGAAGTGGCGCTCCGCAACACCGATGGTAGCACCGAGTCGGTCTGGTTGCGGTACATGCCGATGGTGTGGTTCAAGCGTGGCAACAGCATCATGCTGGCAACGACGGTTTTCTACGAAGACCTGCGCGGCCCGCTTTCGTTTGTCAACCAGAGTACCGTGGCGGCGGGCAGCTACACGTTCTACACCGTCAATTTCAGCTACGGCATGTCCAACCGCCGCCGCGTGCGTACCAACGTCAACGCGAGTACCGGGTCGTTCTACGATGGCACGCGTTATGACGTGGGCATCCGTCCGTCGTGGACGCCGTCGCAGCACTTTCAGGTGAGCGGTAGCTATTCGCTGAACCGCGTGCGTTTCGCCGACCGCGAGGAAGGCTTCGACGCGCACCTTGTGGGACTGCAAACCCAGGTGGCGCTCAACACCCACCTCTCGGCGAATGCGTTTATGCAGTACAACAGTGCCTTTCACATCGTGACGGGCAACGTGCGGGTGCGGTACAACTTCCGCGAGGGCAGCGACCTGTGGATTGTGTACAACGAAGGACTCAACACCGACCGGGAGCGGCTGGTGCCCGTCCTGCCCATTTCCAACGAGCGCACCATCTTGCTAAAGTACACCTACACCTTCGACCTCAAAAACCGATAAGTACCGCCGCAATGACGGTGTAAGAAATGTGTCATCCTCGCACCTTGTCATCCCGAACGAAGCCGAGGGGTCTTGTCGTTTGGTGGTATTTCCTCTCGTCGAGATCCCTCACATCCGTTCGGGATAACGGAAACGGGTGTCACACGAAAAAGGAAGGTGCTCTACGTTCGCGGGGGAGGTCCTTCGGTGGCTTGTAGGCCTCCGCTCACGACGACATGCCAGGTCGTGTGCCAAGAGCCGTCTGCGACAATCATCCACAAGACCGAGACCCTGAGGTGGACGAATGCGTATCTTTGAACGGTTCTTCCTTCGTTCGTCGCCTTTTATGCTGCCACCGACTTCCATCTTGCAGAAATACCCTCGGTCCAAAGGACTTTTCCTGGGCGCGGTGATTGTGTTTGCCTGGTCGTTTGTGGCGTTTGGCTCGGCGGGGCAGAACTACCTCATCGCCACCATGCACAAGAACGAGGCGGTTTCGTTCTGGGAGGTGCTGCGGTGGCCTGCCATCTTTTGGTATGCCTGGGCGTTGCTGACGCCGCTGGTGCTGCTGCTGGCGCGGCGCTTCCCGCTCAACCAGGCGCCGCGCTGGCGCAATGCGGCCTGGCTGACGCTGGGGTGCCTCGGCGTCTTTTCCTTGCACATTGCGGTGCAGGTAGCCACCATGTTTTTGCCTGTGTATCGGCACTTGCATGAGACGTTCGCCGAGATGGTGCAGTACCATTTTGCCATCAGCATCCACCTTAACCTGGCGGTGTGCGTGGCGCTGGTGGCGGTATGGCACGCAGGCGACTATTACCACAAGTTTCGGCAGCGCGAGGTGCGGGCGGCGCAACTGGAGTCGCAACTGGCAACGGCGCAGGTACAGGCGCTCAAGATGCAGATCCAGCCGCACTTTTTGTTTAACACGCTGCATGCCATCGCCACGCTGATGTACCGCGACGTGCGCGCCGCCGACCGCATGCTGAGCCAACTGAGCGATCTGCTGCGCACCAGCATCGACCGGACCCATGAGCAGCAGGTGACGCTGTCCGAAGAAGTGGAGTTTGTGGAGCAATACCTGCGTATCGAGCAGGCGCGGTTCGAGGACCGGCTGACGGTAGACGTAGCCATCGCGCCCGACGTGGAAGACCTGATGGTGCCCAGCTTTGTGCTACAGCCTTTTGTCGAAAACGCCATCAAACACGGCCTCGCGCCCCGATCCGGGCCGGGCCATGTGGCCATCCGCGCCTGGGCCGATGGCGGACAGTTGCGGTTGCAGGTACAGGACGATGGCCCCGGCATCAACGGGACGGGCGTGTTCAGCAAGGGCGTCGGGCTCGCCAACACCCGGGCGCGGCTCGACTACCTGTACGGCGATGCGTACCGCCTGCACCTCCGCGATGCCAAGCCGGGATTGCTGGTCGATTTGTCGCTGCCCGTAGACGAACGCCATCGCCTCGTCCCGCTAGCGCCTGCGGTAGTATGACCCCTATTCCCACCCTCATCGTCGATGACGAGCCGCTGGCCCGCGAGCGCCTGCGGACGTTGCTTGCGCCCTATACCGAACTCACCATCGTAGGCGAGTGTCGAGACGGCCATGAAGCCGTCGCTGCCATCCGAAAGCTGAAACCGCTGCTGGTATTCCTCGACGTGCAGATGCCCGAGATGGACGGTTTTGGCGTTATCAAAGCGGTGGGGCCAGACCAGATGCCAACGGTGGTGTTTGCGACGGCCTACGACCAGCACGCCCTCCGTGCCTTCGAGGTGCATGCGCTCGACTATTTACTCAAGCCGTTCGACCTCGACCGGTTTGAGGAAGCGGTGCGGCGTGTCATCAAACAAGTCAAGCAGCAGGAGACCGCCCCGCTACCGCACCAACTCGCCGATCTGCTCCAGACCCTGCGCCCGCCGCAATGGCTGGAGCGGGTGATGATCAAGACCCGTGCCCGCATCTATTTTCTGCGGCTCGACGAAGTGGACTGGATTGAGGCGGCCCGCAACTACGTGCAGTTTCACACGGGCGGGCGCACGCACCTGCTGCGGCAGACGCTGAGTGGCTTGGAGGAGCAACTCAATCCTAACCAGTTCCTCCGCATCCACCGCTCCACCATCGTCAACCTCGACCGCATCAAGGAACTCCAGCCGCTCTTCAACGGCGAGTATCAGGTGGTGCTGCACGACGGCACGCGGCTCACCCTCAGCCGCAGCTACCACAAACAATTGCAGGACGTGTTTCAGGGGTGAGAAGCGGCTGTTACGCCCGTTCTGAAGAACACCTCAGTACAAAGTCTCTCTCCCTTTTTGCGAAGTAATCAGGGGCCAGGGAGAGGATCACGAGACGCTGCGTGTGTAACATCTACTTCAAGACACAACCCAAACGCTTTTCCTTGTCATCACGAAGGATCGCAGATTCTGTGGTGATCTCACCCCGCCCGTGGTGCTCTTACCTATCGGGGTGAGATCGCCACGTCGCCTTTGGCTCCTCGCGATGACAAGCAGAGCGAGGAAAGGTCTCCCATGCTATCGTTTAGCTGAACCTGAAAGTGGGAGATCTACTTGCGTCAGTCGCCTTCGGTTCGTGTCTCCTCCTTTCATTCGTCGAGATGACAGGGAGAGGAGTTTCGCTGGGCACCCAGAACAACAGAAAGAATTATTGCCCCAATTTCTGCTGAACCCGTGCCAGGTTTTTCTGAAACGTCTCGTAGTTCTGCTCCGAAGGATCCGAGAGGGCTACGGCGCGGGCGTAGGCCTGTTCGGCTTCTTCGAGCCGCCCCAGGGCTTCCAGCGCTTCGCCGTAGCTGTCGTGTGGGTTGGCGACGTTGGGGAAGGCTTCCGTGTTAAAGGCAAACACCGCCAGCGCCATGTTCGGTGCGCCGTCGTTGACGTAGCTGTAGCCGAGGTTGTTGATGGCGCCTTGTGACGTGACGTGCGCCGCCAGTGCCTCGGTAAGGGCGAGGCGAATGAGGCGGGTGGCTTCGTCTACCTTTTCAGGCATCGCGGCGGATGCTTTGTCCAGTCGATCTTGCAGCAACACGCGGGCCTGCACCTGTCCAAGCAACGCTTGAAGGTCTTCTTCATAGCGGGCGTCTACGTCCGGTTTTTCGAGGAGTCGTTCATAGGCATACGCCGCCACGAGGTGGGGCACGGCGCTCACGCTGTGGGCGGTGCTGCTGACGAGCGCGACGACGCCCAGGTTGTGTTCCGGCATAAATGACACATGGGCCTGGTAGCCATCGAAGCCTCCAAAATGATGCATCATATTCTCGCCTGCGAAGTCGGCGTGGTACCACCCTAGGCCGTAGGCGTTGCGCTGGAATTTGTAAAACCCGGCGTCCAGCGTTTCATGCGGCGTGTGGGCCTCAACAAAAGCGGCACGCGGCAGCACCTGTTCACCGCCCACCATGCCCTGTTGAAGCTGTGCCTGCACCCACACAGCGAGGTCTTCTGCCGACGCGACCAGCCCGCCGGCAGCATGCATGGCGGCGTCTGCTTTGGTTTCGAGCTGGGCAAACGCCCCGTTGCCAAACGCATAGGGCAGCGCAAAATTGCCGGATTGGGCGGCTTCAATCGAAGAGGTGGTGGTTGTCATCGCAAGGGGCGTCAGGATTTCCTCTTGCACCAAGGTTTGCCAGGGTTTGCCCGTGGCAGCTTCGAGGACATAGCCCATGACGTTGTAGCCCATGTTGGTGTAGAAAAAACCGGGCGGCGTGGCCCGGACATCCTGGGCTGTGATTTCTAGGAATGTCTCGAGTGGGACGGCTTCGCGGAAGGCGAGTTGCTCCTGCGCGGCGCGGCTGAAGATACGGTGGCGGTGTGTCAGCAGGTCGCGCAGCGTGATGGTGGTGGGGTCGAGCGGTTCCGGCAGTTCCATCGTCGGCAGGAAGTCGGCGACGGGAGCGTCGAGGTCCAGTTCGCCGCGCTCGGCCAGCAGGGCGGCGGTGAGGCCGAGAAACGACTTGGTGGACGAGGCCAGGTAAAACCCCGTTTGCGGCGTCACCGGCAGGCCCTGTTCAATGTTGCGTTGCCCCAACCCGTGCAGCAGCAGCACCTCGTCGCCCTGGACGACCGCCAGGCTCATGCCTGCGACGGCTCCGGCTTCGGCGAAGGCGCGTTCGGCAAACGCCGTGATGTCGGCGATCGCTTCCTGGGTGGCGTCGGGAGATTGTGGAGGTGGACACCCTTGAGCCGAAAGGAGCGGAAGCAGCATAATGAGCAAAAGACAGAAAGCAGGACGCATGGCGGTTCCGGATGGATGAGAAAAGAAAACTGCCCGGTGCGTACGGTGCTTATGAAGGCTTGATTTGAACAGAATTAACCTGAAGCGGAAAAAAAGCAGCGGTATTGCGAGGGCGTCATGCCCAGTTCTTTCTTGAACGAGCGGGTGGCGTGCGCCCCGTCAGCAAAGCCCGCATCCAGCGCTAGCAGGCTGGCTTGTCGGCTGGTATGCAGCAGGTCCGAGGCAATGGCTTGCACCCGCCGGTGACGCACGTATTCGGCCACCGTCTGGCCCATGCACCGCCGAAACGTGCGGGAGAAATGGACGGGGTGGACGCCTGCTTCTTTTGCCAGCGCTCGCACCGAGTAGGGTTGGTCGAGGGTATCGTTCAGCATCTCGATGGCCCGCCCAAGCCACGATGGCGGCGCGGGTTGGGAGTGTGCGGTGGCGTCCTCTTTGCCCAGGCAGCCGAAGAAGTCAAGAAACAAGTTGTCCGCCATGCCTGGGATCTGCCAGGAGGCCGCCGTCATCAGGCGCAGCGCGGCCTGCGTGATGGCACCCTGCTGATGCCATGCCCAGGTGTCGTGCAGCCGCCGCGCCTCGTCGAGGTCCATCGTTTCGGGCCACACGAACGAAGCGATGATGGCACCCTGTGGCCCAAACGTGTTGTGGTGGGGCAGGTCGCCGGGTTTGATGACCACCGACGTTGTTTCGGCATAGACGTCGTGGCGGTGCGTCGATTCGCGCACGCTGCCCGCCAGCACTACGCTGATGCGCGACCGTTCGTCGCGATGCAGGGGCATGGTTTCGTGCGGGGCATAGGTCATCACCACCCGCCGAAATGCCCCGGATTTTTCTTTTTTGAGTAGGGTGCCCATTGGTTTCGTAGCAAGGTGGGGCTGGGCCTACGGAGAAGCCGTCGATTCGGTTACTGTGGATGCGAATGACAACACCCCCAGCTTTTCTTTCTCTCTTGGAAAAAATCGGATCGCGTCCAGGACAGGGGGCCGAGGAGAGGATTGCTGCGGGTTTGCGCCTTCTACTCGAACGATGGCGAATATTGGTGCTGACCGTTGCGTGTGTTATACTGATGCAATCCGCATAATTAAAAGTGATGCATAGGAGGTAGCATGATGAAATGGACCTAATTTAATAGCTGCCGTGCTATCCGTACTGGCAGCAATTATTCGAACCATCGATGGCATTTCTGGACCGCTAAAGGAGGCCCGTGAAAGTGTGTTGGAGCCCATTGTAGTAGGCTTCTTTTACTTTACGTGGCACATGGTCACGGTCGTCTTCATCGCCTCAGCTATCGCGTTGGTCGTTTTGTCACGAACCACTGTGGCGCTTGGTTCGAACCGGCTTGGCCTATTCATCGGAATGATGTTTTGGAGTTGGTCCGTGCTGATTGCCGCGATAAGCATGTCGTTTGTGTGGGACGTGGCGACTATCGTTCCAATGGTCGTGACCTTTCTGATTGGTGTACTCAGTCTCGTAGGTGCGCGGTCGTCTAGAGTACAAGCATCGGCATAACACCTGCTGCAACTGACAACGGGCGCGACGGTTTTGCCGTTTGCGAGGCTCGGTGTTTCAGTTTCATTTTGTAATAGTAAATGCCACTTGTCGCGGCTGAACTTATTCGTTTGGTAGCAGTGCGAGCGCCTTTCACAAGATAACGAGAGACCCTGTGATGATTCGATTTGCGATAGCGTTGGGGCTGGTAGGAGCCATCGTTTCCACGCCGATGTTTGCCCAGGAGCACTCACCGGCCGAGTACATGGCTGCGATCGAAGGTGCTCAGACGTCTGTTGATGACAACAGCCTTGGCACGAAGACCATCGAGGAGTTGATGGAGCAGTTTGGCGTCCCTGGGGTCAGTATCGCCGTGATCTGGGATTTCGACGTTCATTGGGCCAAAGGATACGGGGTCGCAGATGTCGAGACTGGGGCCCTTGTGGACACGGCAACCGTCTTTCAGGCCGCATCAATTAGCAAGCCCGTTGCCGCGATGGCGGTGCTTGAGGCCGTCCAAGACGGGCTCTTCACGCTGGATGACGACATAAACGATATCCTCACGTCATGGCAGTTAGAGGGCGGAGAATTTACACGCGATCAGCCGGTGACGCCGCGTATGCTTACAAGTCATACGTCGGGGCTTGGCGATGGCTTCGGGTTCCCGGGGTACGTTCCCGGCGATTCGCTTCCAACCGCTGTGCAGATCCTCGACGGACACGAGTTGTCCAACGTAGGGCCCGTGTTCATGGAGCGCGAACCTTGGGCCGCCTCTGAGTATTCGGGGGGAGGCGTGACGGTGATGCAATTGGCCCTGAGCGACGCGCGCGGTCGGCCGTTCCAGGACATCATGCAGGATCACATTCTCGAACCGCTCGGGATGATCCATAGCACGTTTGAGCAACCGATTTCACCCGAACGGGATCGCAATGCGGCTCGAGCCCATAACCGCGCAGGGGAAGGGATGGGCGCGAAGTGGCATGTCCATCCCGAACTCGCCGCAGCAGGCTTGTGGACCACCCCGACGGACCTGGCGCGCTTCGCCATCGAAGTACAGCAATCCGCGAGAGGCGAAAGCAACCGTGTGCTTTCACGGACTACGGTGCAAGAAATGTTGTCGCCGGTCGGGGTCGGAGGGTTTGCGGTCGGGTTTTCGCTCTCCAAGGAGGGGGAAGGTTGGTATTTCAGCCATGGAGGCGGCAACTTGGGCTTCCGGTGCCACCTAATGGCACACAAGGTCAAAGGGTACGGCCTGGTCATCATGACAAACGGGGAACTGGGCTGGCCCTTGATGAGCGAGTTGATGCGTCGGATCCAGCGCGCATACGAGTGGGACACCCTCACAGAGCCAGTGCCGCGCAGCTACGACCCGCCCCTGTCGAATTGACCCTGATCGAGATGGCACCAGAGTTTTTCGAAACCTACGATGGCGAATATTGGTGCTGACCGTTGCATGTTATACTGATGCAATCCGCATAATTACAAGTTATCTGGACTCCTCAAGTGAGACGATTCCCCTGCTTTGCTTTAATAAGCTACCTTTGCATTTTGGGGTGTTCCTCTGGCTCGGGAGTAAGCGAGACAATGTTCATTGATCCTCCGAATTTTAGCCGTCCACTACTACCGCTATTTGACCCATACATCTTTGTACATACGGAAGACGTAGAGGAGGCTTCACCATTCAACTGGGATGTCGTGGCTGACTCAATTCGCTACCCTGAATTGCTTCGACGCGCCGGAGCGGATCGGTATCTCGTCAGTGCCTATGTGTCGATAACGCCGATGGGAAGAGCCGACACCGTCGAAGTGGTGGAACCTGCGGCTAGCTCAACTCATCGTTGGATCAGCATTGCTGGTAGAAGGGATTCGTTAAAATCCTACGGTAGAAGGGATTCGCTAAAGGTCTACTCGAATGGTCCTGGGCAAGAGTGGGATCTGATTCGAGAGGCCGTCTATTCAGGGCTCCAGTCTGCACGCTATCTACCTGCTCCCGCCGACACTGTAGTGGTTCGTGCTGATGTTGTGTTCCTGTTGCAAGGACCAATTGCCAGATAACCATTCGCTGCTGCCGACGAAGGGCTTTCCGGTCTTGCTTCGTGCAGTCGTGGTACCTACTTTCGCTTCGTGTAATCGAAGTGCCGCCCTTCGCGGCAGAGTTCAAAACCGTTACGTCCCGAAAGACCGTGCAGCCGGCCCCAGATTGATTATGCCCAAACAGCATCTCAA
>JAUIDY010000224.1 GCA_030428385.1 Rhodothermia bacterium
AAGGCGTTGGCGCAGAGTGAGGGCATGCTGACGTTGGCGGACTCGGCGCGTGCGGTGGTGGAGGCGGGGGAGACGACGATCCGGGAGATGCTCCGTGTGGTCTCTACCGACGATTAGCAGCGAGAGAGGTCATCTTGAGCTTATTTCACATAGCAAATCCAAATGGAACGGCTGCAGCCATAGACGAAGTTTTCCTGAACGTGTCCCTTGCGGACCGTCTGGGAACCACATGAATGGGAGAATCAAAAACGAATGAAGCAAACTGGGAGGTCATTGTGAAGAATCCAGCCCTTGCAGATATACTGACGCAGCAATTGAAGGCCAATGTGTCTTCTGGAACCCAACCCAAGCCCAAAGCACGGGTGCGGGCACCGATTGTCCCGGCCTTGCCGCGTATCATGAATACGGTGGTGGAAGCCATTCCCGACTCCATGCAAGGCGAGGACCGGGTACGGTTTATGGCGGATCAGGTGAACTCGCTGCTCGAAAAAGACCGCATGGCCCTCCGAGAATACATGCAGCTCTTTATTCGCCGCACCGTCGAATTGGGCGCGAGTGACATGGATGTGGGAGGCATGGGGTGCCGTGGGATGTTCTGGTACCGGGTGGATGGGGATAAGCGGCCTTACGAAGAGTTGGGCGAATACGTGACGGATGAGACGGATATGCTCTTTCTAAATCTGCTAAACGAACGGCAGATGAAAGACCTCTTCCAGCACTATTCAGTGGACTTCTCTTACCAACTGCCGATGGAGGCGGGAGATACCAAGCGGAGGCGTTTTCGTGCGACGTGTTACTTTGATAATGAACACCTGGCGCTGAACATGCGCGCCATTACCGATGAAGTGTTCGCGCTGAGCAGCCTCGAATTCCACCCACTCATCGAGCGCGGATTTATGTTCCGTCACGTTCGCGATGGATTAACTCTGGTCACCGGGGTCACGGGTTCGGGGAAAAGCACGACGTTGGATGCCATCGTGGATGCCAACAATGAGGACGTCCCGGCACATATTGTTATCATCTCCAAGCCGATTGAGTTTATGCACGATTCAAAGCGTTGTATCGTGCGCCACCGCGAGGTTGGCAAAGACGTGCGGTCGTTTAAAGATGGCATGGTGCAATGCTTGAGGCAAGACCCCGACATTATCATCTGTGGGGAAATGAGGGATCGGGACACCATATCCTCCGCCCTCGAAATCACCGACTCCGGCCATAAGGTTTTTTCCACTCTACACACCATCTCCGCGATTGAAACGCTCGAACGTATTATTGCGGAGTATCCAACGGAGGAACAGGAGCGTGTGCGGCAGCGTCTCGCCGATGTGCTTCGGTGTGTGGTGTCGCAGAAACTGTGCCCCAAAATAGGAGGGGGAAGGGCTCTGGCCAAAGAGGTGATGTGGATGACGCCATCGGCCAAAGCAGCCATCAAAAATAATAACGCCAATGAAATCTACCAGATGATGTGGGAGGGCGGGCCACAAGGGATGGTCACTCTCGAGCAGGATCTGTTTCGACTGGTTGGTCGGCGGCTGATCACGCCGGATACGGCCATGGATTTCTCGAATAACAAACGCCGTATGCAGCAGTTGCTTCGTTAAAAAAGTGGTGCACGGAGGAACAGAATCCGTTCTTAAGTTGGAACGGGCGCACCCGATACTCACGTCACCAATTTATGAGGCGCTTCGCAATGGCAAGGCAGAAGGCAGCGAATCAGGTATTAGGCATCATGATTACGAGCCGCGCGATCTATGCGGCTCTGTTAGAAAGTAGCGCCGATGGGTTAAAAGTAGCCCGTCGGTTTACGCGACAGCGGGCCTCGCGCTTTGGGCTTTCCCAAGGTGCATTGCCAGACTCACACGATTCCACAGGCGGCGACTTTACGTTACAGATAGGGGACAGCAGCTTTGGCGACAATATGTTCTTGGGCTCTGAGTTTGGCGTGTCCGGCGCAGGACATGAAGAAGGGGAAAATGCAGCGGCTTCAGGAACCTCGTTTGTTCTCGAGTTGGGAGATATTCTTGCCGAATGCCGAGATGCTGGTTATGATGATCCGACGTTGGCTTTTTGTGTGAGTCCTTCTGAAGTGAATCAGGTGGAATTGCGCATTCCAGCAGGAGGGGTAGCGAGTAAAACGTCGGAGTTCAAGGCGTCGACCCGACTCGGGCAGCGCGCGGCGGACCGGGAAGCGAAGCCTGCCAATGTCTCTAGTGCCCCTGCCAGCCGGGGCCAATTGATGGAGCTCCTCAAGCACCAGCACAAAGGACTCGTCCAGGAAGACCTGGTGACCTTCCTTCCCATGACGACCACGGATGAAGGGATGCAGCGATACCTGGCGATTTTCCCGAAGCCAGAGGATTCCGTTGCTGCCACGGTGAGGGCCTTGCGTGAGCAGGAAGGACGGCGTTTGCCCTCAATCAGGCTAGAAGATTCCGAAGTAGCAATATATCTCGGGATTGCTCGTGCAGCCCTGAAGTTAGCCCCTGCCAATGCCTATCAGTCGGATGTTGAGGAACGCAATACCCTCGTTGTTCGGGCAGGCATCGAAGATACGCTGGTCCTGTTCTTAAGGGAAGAAACCCTTCAGCAAAGCGAAAATCTCCGTTCCCTTACCGCGTATGAAGCCCCCGAAACCATCTGTAGTCGGGTGTTGCTGCTTCAGGATGAGTATGGGATTGGAGATGTGCATCAGGTGCTTCTCTTGAGTGAAGAGCGTGAAGATGACCTGATTGGCAGCTTCGAGATGTTCTTTCCCGATGCACGGGTAGAGTCGATGCGGCAATATGTGCCGCAAATCACGGAGGATACAGCCGAAGGGGTTGCCTCCGGATCGCTTTTGCCTGCTGTAGGGGTAGGGCTGCGCCTGACCAACGATGCCCGTTACGATAAGGTATTTGAAGACATCAATTTGCTGCCGAAGGCCCTGATGCGCCGCCGCATCAATCTTCCTATCACGTGGCATGTATTGGTGCTCTACGTTCTCCTCTTTATCACCGTATTGTTTTTCGTGGGGCGGTATTTCACCATGGAAAGCAGTATTGCTGAGCACAGGCGCAATATTCAGCAGCTCCAGGCCCAAAACGGACCGATCCCCGACGAAATCACGGATGTACAAGCCCTGCAAGCCCGGATTGACAGTTTACAGGCCGTACATGAACAATACATGCGGGCTCTCCAAGTGCTGGAAGGGTTATTGCAAGGCTCTGATTTGTGGAGCCGCGCCTTGGAGGAGACCTCGCGCGAAGTTGGAGAGGTCGCGGGGATTTGGGTAGAGGCGTGGGCTCCGAGAGGCAGTTCACTACGTATCGATGGAAGTTCGATGGAGCGGGATCGGGTGGTGGATTTGGCTGCACGTCTCGATGCAAACATAGTCTCCCTCACTTTTTCAGAGATCAGAGAGTGGCCAGTATATTCGTTCGAGATGCAAATCCCATTGGAGAATGCGCTGCCCGAAGCAGCCGCATTCCTCCGCGAACAGGTGGCCTCTGGAGGGACTGCCGCCGCTGACAGCACACCTGTGACTTCCGTTTCGCTTCAAGAGCAACAATAGGCGAATCGTTCGCCCCTTATCCATGAGTCGGAAAGTAATATATAACATCGTCATCATCACCCTTATTTGGATTGTCGTCATCAGCGTTGGTGTTTACATCACCATGATGAAGCAACCCGAGGAATTGGAACGAGCTGAAAAAGCCGAAAAGGTGGAACGCCTCAAACAGACCGAATTGGCGTCCCTGGCCTCTGAACATGCAACCTCGTTGGCACGAGCTGATGATGCTGTGCAAAAATGGCGGGCCCGATACAAGGTTATCCCTCGTGAATTAACGGGCCCTGAAGTGGTCGGTTATCTGAACGAACTGACCCAGTCGGGATTTGAAAACTTCGACGTTAAATATCAGGGGGTAAGTAATACACCCGATTATAGCACACACACCTTTAATGCTGAAGGTCGCGGCTACTTCACCGACCTCTATCGCATCATCTGGGAGTTGGAAAATAACCGGTATTTCTACCGGGTCAG
>JAUIDY010000225.1 GCA_030428385.1 Rhodothermia bacterium
ATCCCGAACAGGTAACCGTGGGCCGATGGAGCAATTATTTTAGCCTCCGCTTTCGATTTACGGAACAGACCTCTTTCATCAACACGTTTTACGTCCAGCCCCAACTCGATGCGTTTGGGGACATTCGGTTGCTTAACGAAGGAACGTTTGCCGTAGCCTTAACCAAGTATATACTCTTCACCACCACGGTGCAATTTCGCTACGACAGCCGCCCCCCCGGTGAAATCGAGTCCTTCGACCTCACCTTGCGCAACGGCATTGCCTTCTCTTTTTAACCCTACTCCTCTCCGATTGGCCCTTTTGGCTGGAGCAATTTTGCCACAAGCGCTGTCCAGCCGGTTTGATGGCTGGCTCCGATACCCGCCCCGTTGTCGCCATGGAAATACTCATAAAACAGAATGAGGTCTTTCCAGTGGGGATCACGATGAAAGTATTCTTCGCCCCCGTAAAACGCCCGCCGCCCCTCTTCATCTCGTAGGAAGATGTGGTTCAGCCGCCGGGAAAGCTCCTGCGCCACCTCTACCAACGAGGCATCGTTCCCGGAACCCTGGGGCAGTTCCACCTTCAGGTCGTCGCCATAGTAGTGGTGGTATTTCTCGAGCGACTCAATCATGAGGTAGTTGACGGGAAACCAGATGGGACCGCGCCAATTCGAGTTTCCCCCAAAAAGCCCGGTGCTGGATTCGGCCGGTTCATACCGCACCACATACGCCTGTCCATCCACATGCAACACATACGGGTCATTTTCATGCTCTTTCGATAACGCCCGCAGCCCGTAGCTGGAAAGAAATTGATCCTCGTCCAGCATCCGCTTCATTACCCTCCGGAGTTTTTCTTCGCTGATGATCGACATCAGGTACCGTCCACCGCTGCCCGGCTTGGTCAGGGACGCCACATGTTCCAGCAAGTGCGGACGGTACTTCAAGAACCACTCCATGCGCCGTTTAAAGCGCGGGAGTTTGTCGAGTGTCTCCTGCTCCAACGTTTCCACACTAAACAGCGGCACCAACCCCACGAAGGATTTAATACGCATCGGGAGATAATGACCATCCACATGGAGTTGGTCGTAATAAAAACCATCGGTTTCATTCCACAATCCCGAACCGCCACACCCGCTGTTGATGGCATGGGCGATGTAGATGAAGTGCTCAAAAAACTTCGTCGCCACGTCTTCATACGACGGTTTATGGCGGGCTAGCTCCAGCGCAATCGCCAGCATATTCAGGCAATACATGCCCATCCACGCGGTGCCGTCAGCCTGTTCCAGCCGTCCTCCGGTCGGTAGCGGGGCACTGCGATCAAACACCCCGATGTTGTCGAGCCCCAGGAAGCCTCCTTCGAAAATATTTTGCCCGCCGCTGTCTTTGCGGTTCACCCACCACGTGAAGTTGAGCAGCAGCTTGTGGAACACCTTTTCGAGAAATTCCAGATCTGCTTTGCCGGTCACATTGCGTGAAATCTTGTACACGCGCCATGCGGCCCACGCATGGACCGGCGGGTTCACATCGCCAAACGCCCACTCGTAAGCCGGGATTTGCCCGTTGGGATGCATGTACCACTCACGGAGCATCAGAACAAGTTGTCGTTTTGCCCACTCCGGGTCGATCATCGCCACCGGAATCATGTGGAAAGCCAGGTCCCAGGCGGCATACCACGGGTATTCCCACTTGTCCGGCATCGAAATCACATCGAGGTTGTAGAGGTGCTCCCACTCGTGATTGCGCCCATACTTTCGCCCTTCGGGCGGCTCTGGGTGGTTGGGGTCGCCTTCTAGCCACAGTTCTACGCTGTAGTGGTAAAACTGCTTGGTCCACATCAACCCGGCAAATGCCTGCCGCTGCACGGCCTGCTCGTCTTCTGTCATGCCTGGCTTTCGGACGGACTCGTAAAACGCATCCGCCTCCTCGATTCGCTTCTTAAAGATGCCCGACGCTTTGCCAAATGGGTCTTTGTGGGCCTTGGGACTGAACCGGGTAAGCACCGTAAATGAGCCCCCGGGCTCCACGACAGCCTGGTGATGGGAAGACGCCTTGGTGCCTGTTTTTTCCGGATTTACGGCCTCCGTGTTTCCATACACAATCGCCTCGTGGAAGGCATCTTTCACATACGGTTGCTCGTTCGGATGCCCAAACACCCGGGCGGCATTGGTTTCATTGTGCGTAAACAGCACGCCGGGTGCATCGCTCGTTCCATGGGTGGTGGCATACCACCAACGCTCGCCCAGGTGGCGACTTGAAAGCTGGGCCGCCGCCACTCCGGCTTTGGGGCCCTCAATGGCAGTGATCTCCGGGCGCTGGCGTCCATATCCCCACGACCACGTGTTGCGGTACCAGATATGAGGCAGCAGGTGGATGGGGGCCGGATCAGGTCCTCGGTTTACAGCCGTGATGCGGCACAAGATGTCTTCCTCATCCGCCTTGGCGTATTCAATCGTTACATCGAAGTAGCGGTTTTCGAAAAACGCTTGGCGGAGCGACTCGATCAGTTCATACTCAGGCTCATGGCGGTTTCGATCCTGGTTGGTGTACACAAGATCAGCGTACGGATAGGCAACCTGAGGATACTTGTACAGCATCTTCATGTACGAGTGCGTCGGCGTCGAATCGAGGTAGAAGTAATATTCCTTCACGTCTTCGCCGTGGTTGCCTTGGTTGCCCGTTAGCCCGAAGAGGCGCTCCTTGAGGATGGCATCTTGCTCATTCCAGAGGGCCACCCCCAGGCACAGGTTTTGAAACCGGTTGCAAACGCCCGCCAGTCCATCCTCATTCCACCGAAAAGCTCGGCTCCGGGCATGGTCATGCGGGAAATACTCCCACGCGGTCCCGTGCGGACTGTAGTCTTCACGGACCGTACCCCACGCCCGGTCGCTGACATAGGGTCCCCAGTTTTTCCAGTCGGCCTTGCGGGCTTTGGAGTCGAGCAAGCGTTGGTGCTCTGTTGTTATTTTCGGCGGCATGGAGGTGTAGGTTGGATGAGCGGCATCAGGTGAAAGGAATCCTAAACACGGCAACAGGGCGGTATTTAGCAAATTAATGCGCTCTATTTAGTTCCACTTATGGAGATCTGTCCGAAGAAACGATGATGTCTCCTTTGTTCCTCCGTCTCTTTATCCTTTAGCAACCCCTACAAATTACCGATACTAGCGGCTTAATAATGACTGCTATTCGCTCATGCCATCAACCATACCATTTAACTCTCCATACGTAGGAGCTGAGGAAGCGGCCGCCGTTGCCAAAGCCATTGCGCAACCCATCCTGCACGGCGATGGTCCCATAAGCCGAAGCGTAGAAGTATATATGGAGCAGTGGCTGCAGGTTCGCCATGCCTTTCTCACTACCTCGTGCACCCATGCCCTTGAAATGGCGATGATTGCACTTGGCATTGGAGTGGGCGACGAGGTCATTATGCCCAGTTTCACCTTTGTTTCAACGGCCAATGCGGTGGTTTTACGTGGTGGAACACCCGTTTTTGCTGACATTCGCCCAGATACCCTCACTTTGGATGTGGACGATGTCACACGCCGCATAACGCCAGCCACGAAAGCAATCGTGGTGGTACACTATGCCGGGGTGTCTGCTGAGATGGATGAAATACTTGATCTTGCTAAGAAGCACGATCTTTACGTGGTAGAAGACGCCGCACAGGCGGTAGATGCACGCTATAAAAACCGCTATCTAGGTACCCTTGGAGATATTGGTTGTTTTAGCTTTCATGACACAAAAAATATTACGTGCGGGGAAGGTGGTGCCTTTCTTACCCAGCGCGATGACGTAGCCCAGATGGCAGAGCGTATCCGCGAAAAAGGCACCAACCGTTCCGCCTTTCTACGCGGCGAGATTGACAAGTATTCGTGGGTTTCGCAAGGAAGCAGTTATATCCAATCAGATATTTTAGCAGCTCTCCTCACAGCTCAGTTTGAAAAAAGAGACATCATCCGCACCCGACGCAAAGAAGTGTGGGAGGCCTATTACGATGCCCTAACCCCGCTCGCCGATGTAGGAGAAATCACCTTGC
>JAUIDY010000226.1 GCA_030428385.1 Rhodothermia bacterium
GAAGCATTAGAAGAGCGCATCCTTTTGCTTCAGCAATCCGACCGCTATGCTATACCATCGCGCAATGGAACAAGGTATTTTACCGGCATCCGCGTATCGGGTGCTCCAAACAGCGTCGTCTACATGCAAGAAGGCCTTTCCGGAGAACGACGAGAAATCCTAAATCCTGAAACTCATCCCCATTTTCAATTCGAGAATGCCCGCTTGGGTATGTATGCCCCGAGTCGTAATGGGGAATACTTGGCGTATCAAGTAGGAAAAGGGCAAACCCGCTGGCGGACAACGTATATCCTGGATGTAAATCGGCGTCATTCCTTCGAAGAATCCTTGCAGGGGGTACGAGGCTCTGTAGCCTGGGATGGTACGGCTAAAGGGTTTTATTACGTCCGCTACGCGGTCCCTCAAAAAGGCGAAGAGCTTCAGGCTCAGCTCGTGGATGCACAAATTTACTACCACGAACTGGGCACGTCACAGGACGCTGACCGGCTGATTTATGAACGTCCGGAAGACCCGACCTGGAGCTTCGGCGTGCAGGTCAGCCACGACGGGCACTACCTGATCGTTAGCGCAACCCCGGGGGGTAGTTTCACCAGCATGGTGGAGCACTTGTTGGTCAAAGACCTCCGAGATCCCAGCAGCCTTTTCCTTGACCTTTTCCAAGACCCTACGGCCACTTATGCCTATGAGGGAAACCTGGGGTCCCGCTTCTTGATTCGCACCGATCTTAATGCACCAAAAGCCCAACTCCTGGCTGTAGACGTCAATAACCCAGCCCAGCGTGAGGTGGTAATTCCTGAAACAGAGGAGGTGTTGAATACGATCAGTGTGACGAAGAACTTTTTGATTGCTCGATACACCCACGATGCCCGCCCCCTTGTTAAGGTGTTCGAGAAAACGGGGCAATTCCGTTATGACTTGTCGTTGCCAAACCTAGGCTCTGTGAATGGTCTCGGTGATGTACACGAGGCGGACGAGGCGTTTTATGCCATGAATATTCTATACGACCCCGGCGTTATCTACCGATTGGATGTGGCATCGGGGAAAAGCACCGTATTTGAACAACCAGACTTGCCCTATGACCCTGATGACTTCGTCAGCAAGCAGGTCATGGTAACCAGCAAAGACGGTACCCAAGTCCCCATGTATATCATCCACAAAAAAGGCTTGGAGCTCGACGGCAATCATCCGGTGTTTATGTATGCATATGGGGCGTATGCCTGGGTGGCGTGGCCCTGGTACCAACCCCCGCTTGTCGCCTGGCTCGAAATGGGCGGCGTGTATGCCCTCCCGAATGTACGTGGTGGTGGCGAGTATGGAGAAGACTGGCACCAGGCGGGGATTCGAATAAATAAGCAGAATGCCATCGATGACTACATCGCCGCCACGGAATGGCTCATTAACCAGGGGTATACCAATCCACAGCGAATGATTGCCAATGGTGGAAGTGCGAGCGGGGCCCTTGCTGCCGCAGCCTATATGCAGCGTCCCGAACTGTATGCAGCAAGTATTATCGACATAGCCAACCTCGACCTGCTTCGTTCCCATCTTTTCCCGGGAGGAGCAAACAGGGTCCCGGAATATGGATCATCTGAAAACCCCGACGAATTTCAGGCCCTCTTTCGCTATTCACCGTACCACAACATCCGCTCGCACACTTGCTATCCACCTACGCTGGTCACCGTCGGCAGCCGAGATGAAGTAGCGGTGCCCTTGCACAGCTACAAATTTGTGGCGGCCATGCAGCATAACCAATCCTGTAGCCATCCGGTCTTGCTCAATGTAGCCTGGGACGCCGGGCACAGTTATGGCCTCAACGCAGAGCAACAAGCTCGAACGTGGTCCTACGTGTTCAGCTTTCTCATACGCACCCTGGAGCTTGATTACGGCCTCTCTTCGCAAACAGCAGAAACGCATTAATAAACCACTCCTAGCTTTTAACCTGAAAACGGACGATTCTGGTACTGAATCGTCCGTTTTCTTGTATTAAGCCGCCATGATAATTACGGGGTTAGGATCTTTTCCCGAGAACCGATAATGAAAGAGAATTGGTCATCTTGTACTGCTTTAGAACTTAACTAGCAGAATTGGACCTCCTCTCGTACCTTTCGCTTAAATTCATGCTCGCATGAGCCTGAGTTCGACATGCCCTTTTGGCAACCAGAATTAGTTAAGGACATTCCCCTCTCATGGAGAAGATCGGTAAGTACGACATCGTAGAAGAGCTTGGTCGTGGTGGCATGGGAGTCGTCTATCGGGCCCATGACCCCGTCATCGGGCGAGACGTTGCCATCAAGCTCGTGCTCGAGCAAGCCTTGAGCAATCCCGTCGTTCGCGAACGCTTCTACCGCGAGGCGCGGTCGGCAGGTCGGCTTTCTCACGACAACATCACCATCATCTATGATGTTAATGAGGAAGACGACAAGCCCTACCTGGTAATGGAGTTGTTGGATGGGTATAGCCTCCGTGAACTTATGGATGCAGCCCAACCCATACCCCTCGCCAAAAAATTGGATGTGGCGGCGCAAATCTGCCAGGGCCTGAATTACGCCCACAAGCATGGCATTATCCATCGAGACATCAAGCCCGACAATGTGCAGGTGCTGGAAAACGGCCGTGCTAAGTTGATGGATTTTGGGATTGCCCGGATTGGGGACGATGCCTCCCGCCTCACCAAGACGGATACCAGCATTGGTACTCCACGGTACATGTCACCTGAACAAATCCGTGGAGATGAACTGGATGGACGCGCCGACATTTTCTCGTTTGGCATTCTGTTCTATGAGTTATTAACGGGCATCAACCCTTTTCAGGGAGACCATATCACCACGATCATTTATAAGGTCTTACACGAAGAGCCCGATCCTGTTAATATTGAGCCTGAACGGGTTGGCAAAACCCTTCAGCCCATTATCGAAGGGCTGTTGGCCAAAAACCCAGATGAGCGGTATCAAACGTTTGGTGAGGTGCTGTATGACCTGCGGCAACTTTCTGTTACCCATGACAACACCCTGATCCGATCAATGCCGGATGAGAAGTGGGCGCCTGCGGCCACCACCATCCGGGAAGCCCAAGAAGAGGCATCTTCTCCGCACAAACTCCGCGCTGCTTTATGGGTCGTCGCAGTTCTACTTGTCGCCGGGTTTGGCGCCGTGGGGTATGTCATGTTACGCCCAGAACCAGCACTCGAAACGGTGCCCCTCGCTGAGGAATCGACCACCCCTCCGCCACCTTTTGATGTGTTGCCTCTTGCAGCCGAAGACAGCGCCGATGCGGAAGTCACTCCCACGGAGGAAACCGACACGCCAGACGCCATTCCGACCACGGCTGAGACGCCTCCGGAAGTAGATCCCAATCAGGCCCCTGCCCAGCAGATGCAACGGGCCGCTGAACAAGCTCGACGCCGCGTGGAAGGGCAACAGGGCGAATTGGCCGTCGCAGGCTTGTGGCGACGAGGAGAAAACGAACTTCAGACGGGGCGGCAGCAATTTAATGCGGGCAATTTCGGCGCATCCCTCCAGGCATTTCGCGCAGCACGTGATCTTTACCAGGAGATGCAGCAAACGCTCATACAACTCGCCGAACAAGCACAACAGGAAACCCCGCCGGATTCCGAATCGACCGACCCGCCGGAAACCACAAGCACTGGCGACGTGGCCGACGCAGATCGATCTCGGTCAGCCATGCAAACCATCAAACAAACTGTTGCGGCGGCCCTCACCTCCGATCCTGAATATCAACGCGCCCAGAGCCTGGAACAACAGGGGCAAGCGGCCTATGACCGTCGGGCCTACGATCAAGCCTCCACGTATTTCAGAGATGCGGGTCGCCTGTATGGGGCTGTTGCTTCACGCCCCTCTCCCCAGGAACTTGCCTCCCGTGCCGTACAATCCTATGTCCAGCGCCTGCGTTCTGGGTTTGAAAATGAAGACACCGATGCATTACGGTCTTTAAATACGTTTTATCAAAGCTGGGGCTCTTTCTTC
>JAUIDY010000227.1 GCA_030428385.1 Rhodothermia bacterium
CCCCCGAATAGCTCGGAAAAGAATCCATCTGCAAGAAGCCGCCTGGATGATGGGAGGTTGGATTTATCACGAAGACGCACAGGTCTTCGCCAACCGACTGATTTCATTCTGGGCGCGGTGGCATGCATTTTAATGGGGCCTGAAAAGCCTTGCAACACCCGATGGATTCTGGATTCTGGATTCTGCTAGTTGCGTTCTTGTTATTCGAGGGTAAATGTTACGGATACACTGCCTCGGATCGAAATTTTCCCTAAAGATAGCGACTCCATTCCTTCGGGACCCGATCCTCCTGCGTTTTGAACCACGTTCTGCGACATGCCTTGTGACCGGCCAAAACCCCAACCACCACCAACATAAAACCAATTCCTATAGGCGGGGCCTTCAGAAATCGTTCGTGGCTCCCCTACCCTTTTTCCCAAAACATTTGCCATCTGTGTCGCTTTTTCTCTGGCTGCTTCCAACGCCAAGCGACGTGCCGTCTCTCGGTGTTCTTTAAACGCAGTGGTCTCAAAGTGGACACCATGAATATGAGTAATCCCTGCACGCAAAACGTCTGTCAATAGTGCCTCAACTTCACTCGGATCGCTCAGGGTTACAGACAACGTGTTCCTGACAAAGTACCCGATTAGGTTCTCCTTGCGATAATCCGAGTCGTACCTGGGTTCGATAGAAAGGTGATCAGTTTGGGTGTCAGTACGGGCAACACCTCGATCCAAAACTGCGTTAAGGGTGCGCCCCAGAATATCTTCGTTTTTTACTTTCGCTACCTGGATGTCTAAATCCCACGTTTCGATCCCTAGTAAGAGGACGATGCGATCAGGCACTACTTTTACCACCGCTTCCCCTGATACCGAAATCGTCCCACCTGTAGAGTCCTGTGCCCACACAATGGAAGAAGGAGAACAAAAAACCAATACGAGCATCCAGCAAATTCTATCCATAAAAGCGTCGATAGAGGTTATACGCATTGGGCTGATGGTGTCCATCTGGTTCCATGTCACCTTCGAGGCCCGTTCGAATTTCTAAAGGGCAGAGGACATCCTAATCATCGACCTCCCCCGCAGGGTGTTAAACCGGAATACGCCTGGCACCCGAGCACCTGTACTCAGCCTAGTTCGTCGAAAAAAGCCTTGACGTCTTTCCAAGATCCGAGGCGAAAATAGCGGTGCTCTTTTGTATTGTGTGGTGCGGAGAATAGTAACCCGGTTCCAGCAAAGTATTCGAAATGTCTGGGGCTGTCATCAATCAAGTAGTCAGCGGCAATTATACTTTTATTTCCACAGAAGACATAATGGAGCGGATCAACAAACGGGAAATGTCTTGTTAACCACGCGTATTTTGCTGAAAAAGAGGTCGGGAATTCCATGGCAGCGGTAACGAAAAAAACCTCATGATCTTCAGCCAATTCCTTTATCACGGCTTGGGCATCCGCAATTAATGGAAGATCTTCAAAAAACGTCGGATCGTTTGGATAGGTACGTACGCGTCGGCGGTGTTCGGGGGGAATAATCTGATATGGTTTTGTCCCATCGAGGTCCTTTAATGAAATGGTTTTCCCAAAATCCCGGCTATACCATTCGATGTAGCGACTCAAGGTATCAGCTACGGTTTCATCTACATCGATGGCGAGACGCACGGAGATCCTGGCTTATCGAATGGAAGCAAATAATATAGGCGAGCGCACGTCATCCACAGGCAGGTCGACTAAAAGTATTGACGCCCTCCTGTTCAAACAACTCCCTAGAGAATACAGGCGAATGCAGCAGGCAAGAAAAGAAATAGCCTTTACACTCACTCACCCATACGTTTGTGTATCCTGCACGGTCCCATCCATTTTATAGATCACAAGTTGACTCGGCGAAAGTGATTGCGCCCTCGTACGCGCCTCAGCCACTGCCGTTTTTTTATTGGGATAAGACACAGGCTCATCGGATCCGCTCTCCTCAACCATCCACCCTCCTTCAGGATTTGAAACGACGCTTACGACGGTTCGAGTCATCGCTTCCCGAACGGATGCCCCTGCTTTTACATCCTCAGCAAGAACCTCGATGCGTTTCGAAAGTGCTTCAACGCGTCCCGATACTTCTTTTACTTCCTCTTTTACGGCACTGTTAATGCGCCCCAACAGCGCTTCTAATGTCTCCTCAAGTGAATTGAGTCTTTTCGTCACCTCGCCACCCGCCGCTTTTCCTCGATCTGTCAACCCTTCAAGTGCGGCATCGAATTTCTCCTTGGCTGCCCCGAGGTCTTTGGCCCGCTTCTTTTCCCAGGACTCCCCTTTTTTCACCAGCTCCTTAAAAGCCTTTCCGCCTTCATCCTGCGCGGTAGAAAGTGCCCCTAATCCGGCCATCCAAATAACCTGTGCCCGCTCCAACATCTCTTCCGGCAAATGGGCCAATTGAAGCCCTTTGTCCTGCTTGGGCGATTTGGTTTTTTTTCCTTTCTTACTTCCCTTTTTTGTTTTGATGGATACCTTTTTCTTACCCATTGCTCCCTCCATTTTTTTGCTACCGCCTAAATGTGATTTAGGCATGTCACGTTGCGATTAATAGGTTTTTTTTACGGCTGCGGCAATATCTCCCATTCGGCTTATAATTCCGATGTGAGTCATTATCCTTAGTTTTGACCCCTCCACGTGGTAATCAGGGGATGCCATTGCTTGCATTACCCCAATTTCTCCTCTATCCAGGCGACACCACAGCGCGTAGGGTGCCGTTGCCCGCGCCAGCGCTTTCCGGCCCTTGAAGGGTTCGCCACGCAGTTCTTCGGACGGCGCATCGTCTACCCAAAGGTCTACGTCCACAATTTCACCTTCCTGAAAGATGTAGCTGGCTTCCATATCTTCCCCGTCTGGGGTATCGAGACACCGAAAGATAATCGTTTCTGAAAAACTGCTGGCCATTTCTTGAAACCGGTCATCGTCATTTATCGCTTCCACAAACGCTTCAATGTAAGCGGGCGTCCAATAACGTGGAGGTGTTGCCATATTGTTCGTGTCTAAGATGGGTACATCCTAAAAGTATAGGTCCTTCTAACCACCCATGCAATGAACGGCTCCGCGTTCTTTTATGCTGAGAGATACGGGAATGAGGAGATACTTCGCGTGTTTTTATGTGTCAAAATAGTAAACCACAACCGTTCAACGTCCCCCTTCTTCGACTCATGTAGAAAAGCTGGAAATAGACCAATCTATCGTCGATTCTAGATGACACGCCTCCTTCCTTCATCGTATCTTGACTAGATGAATTTGCCAGCTTCCTGAACCATGTCTTCTTCAGCGGCACCGCTTATTGGAATTACGACCTCTTACCAAGAGGGAGAGCAGCGCCTTTCGCATGCCTATATCCAGGCGATAGAACAGGCTGGAGGAATACCCATGATCATTCCCATGCTTGCTTCTGCTAATGCAATGCAGCAGGTGGCTTCTCGACTTGATGGGCTTATCATTTCTGGGGGCCCTGCTGTTATGGAAGGACTTGTTGGTGATCTACCGGACGGACTGTCTGAGCCTGCCCCCGAGCGGGTCCACGCCGATCGATGGATTCTTGGTTTGATGTGGGAGCAAAGAAAACCCGTTCTTGGCATCTGTTATGGGATGCAGCTTCTTAATGCCTGGACGGGTGGAACGATATATGGAGATGTGGAATTGCAGCGACAGCATACCCATCCTCATAGTCACCATCGAGGGGCGACTACACATGCTATTTCTGTAGCTCCAAACAGCACTTTGGCCCAACTTTTATCTTCAGATTCCTTTTCCGTTAACACCCGCCATTTTCAAGCGGTGGCCTCTCTTGGTGATGGATTTCGCATATCAGCACGAAGCCCTGATGGTGTCATCGAAGCCATCGAGCATGTGAATGGCATCGCTTGGGGGGTCCAATTTCATCCTGAACGAATGGGGAATACCATGCAACCTTTGTTTCGT
>JAUIDY010000084.1 GCA_030428385.1 Rhodothermia bacterium
CATATATCTTCCCAACTGCCACAAGTTATTTTATCGCCAAACCATTGGTGCGCCAATTCATGTGCTATAAGGCCGTCTGGGTCGTAGTCAAGCGTAGCGCGACCGTGGACATAGGCGCGATCGGTGAGGGTGGTGGCCCCGGTGTTTTCCATGCCACCAAACTGAAAATGGCGCAGGAGTACCTGGGCATATCGATCCCACGGATAAGGCATGCCGAGCCGGTCCGAAAAAAACCGCATCATATCGTCAGTTCGGCCAAAGGTCGCTTCCAGGTGGTTTTCCTGGCCAGGATAGACCCAAAAGTCCAGCGGAACCGGGCGCAAGACATCAGGGAGTTCCACAGATGCATGTACCCGGGCATAATCGCCGACGGCGAGCATGATCAGATACGGCGCATGTGGTCGGTCTTGCCGCCAATGGTAGGTCACTGTGCCATCGGGCTGCCCGGTTGCGTCAATCAACTGCCCATTTGAGAGCACACGCATGGGAGGGGGCACGGTCACCAGTAATTCCGTGGTCAGCTTGTCGCCGGGCTTATCAATGAAGGGGATCCAGTGACGGTTGTCTTGTGGTTCTCCTTGCGTCCATATTTGCCGGAGGGGGCCGTCTTTGATAAAATAAAGCCCAGCCTGGGGGGTGGCTTCGTAGCGGATCCGAACGGTGATTTGCGGTCCTATCGAGTCGGGCAAGGCGATCATCAGGGAATCGGCCATTCCCACGCGCCACGTCGTCGGCAGCGAGGGCTCGTCAACGCCTACCCACACGCTGTCGATGGAGAGGGCTGCTGCATGGAGGAGCAGTGAATCCGTGGTGTTGTTCCGGGCATGAAGCCGCAGTGTGGCGTCGCCGAAAAGGCGGCGGGCATCCAGGTCAAACCGCAGCGCCAAACGAAGATGCTCTTGGTCGTAGGCATGTAGGGGAGCATCGTAGACGGGGCCGGTAAACAACGGATGGTCGTATGGAACGGTTTGCTGGGCCTGGACGGAGAACACCGGGAGCCAACAGAACAGAACAAACAGCGAGAACGGACTAAGGAGATTCCTCATGGGGCACCGTGGCAGCAGCATCGGTAGTGACGGAGCGCAGGCTCGCTCCTTGCAATAAGATACAGACAAATCCTACGGCAATGTAGAGGATCATCTGGGCGCCGTGGACGAACACCGCATAGGCCACCGCGTCGGGGTGAGCGACCCCGTAGAGGTTCACCAGCGACTCAATGGTGATGAAGTGGAATGATCCAATCCCGCCTGGAGAGGGGATCGCCACGCCAATCGCGCCGAGCAACATGATACACCAGCCGTCCACAAACGAAAGGTTATACGGCGTGGTCATGTTGAGCATCAAAAGCGGAAGGTAGGCAGCAAGCACATAGCACAACCAGATGAGAAGGGTGCTACTCACCAGCCCCACCCGGCGTGGTGTGCGGATCAGGGTGGCGAGACCATCCCGAAACGAAACAGCAAGGGGGCGGAGACGCTGGGTCCACAGCCTGCGAATTACCGAAGAGTCATCGCTCCGGGCAATGTACCAGCCCCCCAAGGCCAATAGGCCCAGCATCCCTAAGCCCAGCACGAGGAGCCCGACTGCCGGAATGCGTTCCAATTGAACCCGTAGTGGTGATAGGAAGACGTCGTTCAATATGCCAAACTGGTCAGCCAGCAACCAGAGCAGGCTGCTCAGTCCAAGTGCCAACACAATCACATCCAAAATACGCTCCACTACCACGGTTCCCACAACACCTGTGAACGAGATACGGGCTTGCCGCGCCAAGTTGGCTGAACGGGCCACCTCACCCAGTCGGGGAGCGGCGTAGTTCACCATGTAGCCAATCATGACCGAATAAAACGCCGTTTTGAGGGATACCCTTTGGGGGGTGGTGTTCGGGTCGGTGGGCAGGGCTTCCAGTAGCATTTGCCATCGCCACGCCCGAAGCACATGGCTGAGCAAAAGAATGATACCGATGGGGAGTAGCCAGCGATAATCGGCGCTTCGGAGGGCGTCCCCCACCGCTTGAAAATCGACACCGCGTAGGGCGAAATACAGCAGCCCACCCGCCAGAAGAAAACTACCAAGTTGGGCGAGCAGCGTTCGCGTTTTTGGGGACACAGAAGAGACGTAGGGTTGGGCGAGGAGGGAGCAACTGGAGGTGCTAGGAACGTAGATCAATCACTTCGGCACCGGCGGGCGTCTCGAAGACGAAGGTGTTCGCGTCCAGCGTGGGATTGAGTTCTACGTCGGTGAGATTAAACGTCATGGTGGTCTCATTCACATCCAGCAACTCCATGCGGGTGATGATGTCATCCCGGTCGCGGAGCCAGATGGTAGCCGATTGGAAAAGCGAGCCTCCGTTTTTGGGCGTTAGCGTTAGTTTGAAGTGCTGCTGCCCGTTCATTTGATCAGTTACGACGGCACTGGCGTTGAAATACTGGTCGTAGTTGAGCAAGAAATCGCTGGGGGAGTTCATTTCGCCTTCCACGGGATTGCCAATTAATACCTGATTTTCTCCCGGAAGGTAGATGTAGGTGGTCTCGCCATCGGAAACGACCGTTTGGGTGCCGGTCTCCACGCGGTATTGCTGCCCACTAAAAGCCAGCACGCCTGAAAAAGAAGGGGCGTCGTCGGTGTAGGCCGAGGTCATGGTTTGCGTAAAGGACGCCCGGAGGCTTTCTATGGTGTCATATTTGGCTTTGAGGCGCTGAAAAACCGCGCCGGCATCTTGGGCGGTAGCCTGTTGTCCGAAAAAGAGGACGGTAACGAGACAAAAGGCGAGGAAGCGAGGCAGCGAATGGTGCAACATGGGTATAGAAAACGGGTTGTTTCGCTAAAATAACGGGGCCCCGTGGAAGGGCAAAGCCTGTGCCTATCTGGTGCACCGTGGCAGAACGCAGTAGCAGTCTTTGGCGGGCTCCTCATACCCGGGGACTGCAGAATGGTTTGAAATTGTTCGGCGACATCCTACCTTTACCCCGCATCTTTACAAAACCGTGCTCCTTTTCATCTTTTCCAATCGTGTGTTGACTCGTAATTCTTGCCAAACGTACTCCTGCTTCGCACTGCTGGTCGGTGTTTTTTTCCTAATGTCGGTGATGGGTTGTTCGGGAACACGCCTCCTTGATGCGCAGGACCCACAGCCGTCTTACGACCAGATCAATCGCTTTGCCGAAAAGCATGACGCCCGTGTGACCCTACGAACAGGCCGCGAAGTGGAAGCGCATGCCCTGCGTGTTCGGCCAGATTCCACCACCTGGATCCGCATGGACACAGAAACCAGCGAGACGATCTCAACCAGCGACCTGCGAGAGGTTGAGTTTACCCGCCCCTGGCCCACAAGTATTCTCGGCGCGGTACTCGGTGTAGGCGTTGGGGTGGGGCTTAGTGCAGCCGCGGACGACTCATCGGTGCGTAGAACCGTTTTGCTGGGTGTGGGGGTTGGTGCTCTTGGATTTGGTGTGGGACGATTTAATCCCATGAAACGAACATTCCGTTTTCCCAGCGGGCGTTCAACCGTCCAGCCGGAAGGAACGTAGCCGGGTATAGATTGCCCCTTTTTCTGATAGCTCGCTGGCGTATAAATGAAACGCCTGGGCAGTGAACGACGGAAGCGTAAAGTCATGGTGCCTGCGGAGAAACCCACGCACGGCCTGCGGGCGGGCGTTCTTGAGCCGTGCGACGGTAATGTGGGGATGAAATGGTTTGTCCGCTTTGGGTAGCCCTGTAGACCTAACGGCTTCTTCTATGGCTGTTTGCAGTGCCCTAAGGAATGGAGCGGGTGAAAGCCCAACAAACAAGACGCGAGGTTTACGGCGGGAAGGAAAAACATCCAGCCCATCACACGAGAGGGTACCCGGTGGCTTGTGGATCGCAGCCAACCCTTCTTCAAGAGGAGAAATGTCAGTAGTCGGGACATCACCCACAAACCGAAGTGTGAGATGGTACTGATGGGGAGGGGTCCAGCGAGCCGGAAGAGCGGGATCTTGAAGGGCTAGCAGTGGCGCGTGATGGGACGTAGGGAGGTCAATGGCAATAAAAAGGCGCGGCATGAGTCACGAGGCAGTGGGTTAAGGCGGGCAAAACAAGAAGCAAGACTTATGGGCGAAGAAATAAAGGGTGTCCTGCACAAAATAATCAGTGGGGGACAGACCGGTGTTGATCAAGCAGCGCTTGATGCCGCGATGGCGTTGGGATTTCCGGTAGGAGGGTGGTGCCCCAAGGGGCGGCGCACCGAGTCAGGGCCGCTACTAGATCGGTATCCGTTGAAAGAAACGCCCACCTCCGACTACGCCCAACGAACGTCTTGGAATGTACGCGATAGTGACGGCACTCTCGTTTTGCTACAGGCACAGCCCAAAGGAGGAACAGCGTGGACCATACGCGAAGCGCAACGGATGGGAAAACCGTGGCTCCTCATCGAACTGGCAAAAGACGCTCCCGAAGCCGTGATTCCTTGGCTTCTGGCACATCGCATTCATACGCTCAATATCGCTGGACCCCGGGAGAGCGAGGACCCCGGCATTTATGAGGTGACCTATTCCTTTGTGACTGGGTTGTTGCGCGGTTTCCGTCAGGCCGTTGCCGGTTGAAGCGCAGCATGCAATGCGGCACGCAGGGCGTCGATGTCGGCCGATTCATTAAAGACATGGATGGAAATACGCAGGGCGTCGCCGCGCACCGAGACGGATATGTTGCGATCGGACAGGTTGGCTTTTAAGGTCTCCACGGAAACGTGCGGGGGCAACCGAAGACCGAACATATGTTCTCCGCGCCAGGCCGCATCTTCTACTGTTATCCCCAATGCGTCGGCGTCGGCAAGCAGCGGGGCTGTAAGTTGTTGGCAATAGGACTGAATCCATCTCGGCGTCCAGGAAAGCAGATGGTCCAGGGCGGCTTGCAGCATCGGAAGGTGGGTGAAATGGGCCCGTTCGCCCATGTCATACCGCACCGCACCGGGTTGGTAGTCCGGTTGATAGCGGACGAGCCCGGCAAAGTCTTCGCTGTTTTTGCGGGTGATCCAGTTTTCTTCGAGGGGCACGCCGTTGTCGAAGCAGGGGCCAAAATACGCGAGGCCGATGTTATAGGGGCCAAGCAGCCACTTGTAGCCCGCGCAGATCACCGCATCGGGCTGGATCTGCGTCGTATCAAACGGCAGTGCTCCCACCGATTGAGTGCCATCAATCACAAACGCAGCCCCTACCTCGCGGGCGCGCTGCCCGATCCGTACCAGGTCAAACCGGGTGCCATCCGCCCAGTGTACATTACCAAGACTCACCACGGCGGTGCGGTTGTCGATGGCATCAAGCAGCCGTTCGTTCCAGCGCTGGCCCCGGTTCGGACCTTCAGGCGGAGCGACCATCTGCACCTCGGCTCCCTTTTCCTGGGCGAGGCGCTGCCAAACGTATACGTTGCTCGGGAACTGCTCATGGGCCAGGATGATGGTTTGGCCCCGCTCAATGGGCAGGTTGCGGGCAGCCGTCGCAATCCCATACGACGCTGAAGGGATGATGGCTATGTGTTGGGGTGCGGCGTGGATCAACGCACCAAAGCGTTCGCGGACCGCGTCGGCTTCGTCAAAGAAGTCATCCACCTTGAACAAGGCAGGACGGCGTTTACGGATGAGTCCTTCGATGCCCGCAGCTTCAACCGCTTTCGACAGCGGGGCCATGTAGGCGCAGTTCAGGTAATGATCCGCGTCAGAAAGGGAGAAAAGTGATTTCTGGCAGGTGAGCATCGGGAGGTGGCGCTTCGTTTAAAGGGGGCACCACACGATGTAAGCGAGAAAAAGTTGCTCGGATAAGAATTCCTCGCCGAAGGTGTATTTAATGAACGACCGGCGGGGTTACGTAAACCTGCGGAAGCATGGGATGCTGATGGGCTTGGTCCAGCGCCGCACTCTGAATCTTGAGACGCTTGCGGAGGGCGTCGAGCTCGCGGCGGGCTTGTTCCAACTCTTCGCTGCAAATGAAGTCGCGGGTGTCTTCGAGGCCCCGGCGCAGCTTGTCGAGGTCGATGCGGGCCATTTCTAACTGGGCGCGTTCCATTTCTTCGTGTACCCGTTCCATGTCTCGCTGGACACGTTCCACCTCGCGGGCGGCGTGTTCCATCTCGTTGCGCAGGATTACATGGGTTTCCACAACAGGAGCAACGGAACGACCAAAGCGAACCTGATGAACTTCTACCATTTCCTGATGGTCAGGCCCGTGGTGCGGGTGGTGGTGATGGTCGTGCTTCTTCTTCACCCACTGGTTGGCGAAGGTCAGAAAATTGAGGGCGAAAAAGACGGCAACGAGGGTGCCAAGAATGATCGTTTTTTTGCTCCGAGCCATGAGCGCCTCCGAAGGGAATAGAAAACAGGTGAGCCTACAACCGGCGACATCTCCGGGTGTAAGGAAACCAACGGAGAAAGTTGCAGCTTAGTATCTCCTGCTAAAAAATTATCACCCCAGAGTCGCAGAAAGTGCCGGATGGTTGTTCAAGCGACCGATTTGTGATGTGAGTGCTATGCCTTGTGGCCGTTTTGAGAGCGTTCGGCACGTTTTCCGGCTTTCCAAAACAAAAGGGTGGCGGCGATGACAAACGTCAGAACAAAAAGAATGAGGGGAAGCCACAGCGGCACACTTTCGCCGAATCGACCAAACTGCCGCGCCTGTACCTCGGGGTGCTGCCACGCCGTGTAGCTGAGCCAGAACAGCAGGCTGCTGCCTGCCAGGCCGACAAACACAGCGGCCCCTTTAAGTAGACGGGCGGGTGCGATCATGTTCACGCAGTGGTGGCAACGGTGGCTTCGCGTCGGACGGGGACGCCAGCCGCGGCGAGGTGGGTTTTGGCTTCGGCGACAGTGTATTCGCGGAAATGAAAGATGGAGGCGGCCAGCACGGCGTCGGCGCGGCCTTCCTGCAAGCCTTCGCGCAGATGGTCGAGGGTACCGGCCCCGCCAGAGGCGATGACGGGGATCGAGACGCGGTCGGCGAGGGTGTTTAAGAGTTCGAGGTCGTAGCCGTCTTTGGTGCCGTCGCGGTCCATCGACGTGACAAGCAACTCCCCGGCACCCCGCTGTTCAGCTTCGATGGCCCATTCGATGGCGTCGATGCCGGTTGGCTTGCGTCCGCCATGCACGTACACTTCCCATTGGAGCGGTGCGTTGGGGTTTTCCTGGGGTACCCGCCGCGCGTCAATGGCGACGACAATGCACTGGCTGCCGAAGGCGGTGGCACCCCGCGTGATCAAATCGGGATCGCGAATGGCGGCGGAATTGATAGCGATTTTGTCGGCTCCGGCGTGGAGCATCGCCCGCATGTCTTCGACGGTCCGCAAGCCGCCGCCCACCGTCAGCGGAATAAATACATGGTCGGCGGTGCGGCGCACCACATCGTGCATGATGCCCCGTGCCTCATGCGTCGCCGTGATGTCGAGAAACACCAGTTCATCGGCCCCGGCGGCGTCGTAAAACTTGGCCTGCTCCACCGGGTCGCCCGCGTCGATGATGTTGACGAAGTTGACGCCTTTGACCACCCGTCCCTGGTCAACGTCGAGGCAAGGAATAATGCGTTTTGCCAGCATGGATTTGGAAAGGGAGTGTGGGGAAAGGGAGAAACAGGGAATGGGGACTAGCATGGGCCGGTCGTAGGCGGGGTTCCGCGGAGCTGGGCCGTGGAGTAAAGGTCGAGGTCCACGTCGTCTTTTTTGTTCCAACACCAGAATTGCTGGCACGGGAAGGCGTTTTCGTAAAGTGCCCGCCCAACGATGACAGAGTCAACACGGTAGGGGGCGAGTTCTTGGATACTCAGCAGGTCGCGGTAGTCGCCAATGCCCCCCGAGGCAGTAATGCGGGCACGGGTGAGCTTCTCGCCGAGGGCGCGGTAGGCTTCCACGTTGGGGCCTTGCAGCGTCCCGTCGCGGCTGATGTCGGTGTAGACGAACCGTCGCACGCCCCGGGCTTCCATCTCAATGGCCATCTCCACGGCATCCTGTCCACTGCCTTCGAGCCAGCCCTGCACGCGCACCTCGCCGTTTTTGGCGTCGATGCCAACCACGACGTGCGAACAGCCAAAGCGCTTGATGGCTTTGGTAACAAGATCGGGGTCGCGCACAGCAGCGGTGCCCAGCACCACGCGGTACACGCCCAGGTTCAGCATCGTTTCGATGTCTTCCATCGTGCGGATGCCGCCGCCCACCTGAACCGGGATGTCGAGGGCAGCACAGATCTCTGCGATGACGTCGCGGTTGTGTGCCCGGTCCGCCGAGCCACCCCGCGCTGCATCAAGGTCCACCACATGCAGCACCCGCGTGTTTTGCACGCGCCACAGCTTGGCCATCTTGACGGGGTCCTCAAAGTAGACCGTCTCGGCTTCGTACGAGCCCTGGTACAGCCGCACACAGCGCCCGTCGCGCAGGTCGATGGCGGGAATGATTAAGGTCATGGTAACAACCGAGAGGCGATTCGGGTAGGGGAAAGTATTGGCAGCGGAGGCGCTACATCAATGCAAAGTTTTTAAGGATGCGCAGGCCGTTTTGCTGGCTTTTCTCTGGGTGAAACTGGACCCCAAAAACGTTGTTTCGCCCGACGATGGCGGGGAAATCAACGCCGTAGGGTGTGGTTGCTAGAATATCAGCGGGATTATCGGGCGTGGCATGGTACGAATGCACAAAATAGACAAACGCCTCGGGCGGCAGCCCCTCGAACAGCGGCGATGTCTGCGTTAGCGTCAGCGTGTTCCAGCCCATATGCGGTACTTTTAATGGTTCCACGGGTGCGTTGGTGTCGGCAGGTGCGTTGTCAAACCGGACGATGCGTCCGGGCAAAAGGCCTAGTCCGTTGTGCTGGCCCAACTCTTCGCTTTCGTCGAACAGTAACTGCATGCCCACACACACGCCGAGGAGTGGCACGCCCCGGTCCACGGCCTCCAGAATCGGCGCCTCAAGGTTGCGGCGGCGCACTTCATCGGCGCAGGCCCCAAAAGCCCCTACGCCCGGAAGCACCAGCTTCTCGGCGGCGGCAATGCGGTCAATGTCATCCGTGCGCAACACGGTGATACCAACGGCCTGAAACGCCTTCTCGATAGAGCGCAGGTTGCCAATGCCGTAGTCGATGATGGTGAGCATTTGAGTTTCGTTCTAACGCGGGTGGTGGCGGGATCGTTGGTTCGGTTGTTTGGGAGTCGTTGGGTATGGGGGTGTGGGAGTGACTGTGTTTGGAAGAAATCATAAAGCAAGAACCTTTCCATACGCCCATACTCGCAAACACCCATCCTCCCAAACCCAAACTCAACCTTTGCTCAACTCCTTCGACCGCTCAGTGGCGGTGGCGACGGCGTTGATGAGCATGATGCGTAGGCCGTGGGACTCCAACTCGGCGATGGCGGAGATGGTGGTGCCGCCGGGCGTGGTCACCTCGTCTTTGAGGATGGCGGGGTGTTTGCCGGTGTCGAGAACAAGTTTGGCGGCGCCGTAGACCGTCTGGGCAGCGAGGCGGGCGGCGGTATGGCGGGGCAAGCCCTGTTTTACACCCGCGTCGGTCATGGCCTCGATGAACATGTAGACGTAGGCCGGGCCGCTGCCAGAAAGCCCGGTGACCGCGTCCATGAGGTATTCCGGTACTTCTTCGACTTTGCCGACGGCCTCGAACATGCGCTTAACGACATGCAGGTGATGCGGCGTGGCGAATTTACCTCGGGCAATGGCCGTGGCACCTTCGTCTACCAGCATCGGCGTGTTGGGCATCGTGCGCACTACGGGCAACTCTTGACCGAATGCTTCTTGCAGGCTGTCGGTGGTGATCCCTGCAAGCACCGATACGATCAAGGTGTCGTCGCTCACAGCATCACGGATTTCGTCGATGACGGTGCTGATAACCTGCGGCTTGGTGGCAAGGACAATCAGCGAGGCATCCCGAACAGCAGCGATGTTGTCGGTGCCCACCAAGATACCGGGGAAATCGGCTTCGAGCGATTTCAGCGTGGCGGCATGGCGGCGCGTGGCGCGGATTTGCTCCGGCGCAAGGTAGTCGCCCTTGATCAAGCCGCCAATGAGCGCCCGCCCGATGTTACCGGCACCGAGGACGGCGATGGTTTGGTTTGATAAAACCATGAGCGTGGGGTTGGGGTGGAATCTTGGGGGAAAATGCAGCGAACGGGCCGTTTTCGCTTATAACGCACCTTTGGTGGAGGGCATGGCGGCGTTGCTGGTTTCGCGAGCAACGGCGACCCGCAGCGCACGGGCCACGGATTTAAAAATCGCCTCGACCTGGTGGTGGGTGTTGGTGCCATAGAGTACCGCAACATGCAGGTTGCAGCGCAATTGCTCGGCAAACGAATACCAAAAGTGCTCGACCATCTCGGTCGACAAATCGCCGACGGTGGAGCGGGCGAAGGTCGCGTCCACATGCAGGTAAAAGCGGCCCGATAAATCGACCACGGCGCGGGCGAGGGTTTCGTCCATGGGGACGTAGGCGTGCCCATAGCGCGTGATGTGGGCCTTGTCGCCCAGCGCTTCGGCGAACGCCTGCCCCAGCGTGATGCCCACGTCTTCAACGGTATGGTGGTCGTCCACATGCAAATCGCCCGTACATCGAACCGTGATGTCGAAGCCGCCGTGTTTAGCGAACAGGTCGAGCATGTGGTCGAGAAAACCGACGCCGGTCTGGTTGTCATACGTGCCACTGCCGTCCAGCGTGAGCACGACCTGGACGTCGGTTTCACCGGTTGTGCGTTGGCAGGATGCGGTGCGGGGCGCAAAGGGGGTAGCCATAGGTCCGCCGATTGTGTCAAAGCGTGCAATATGAGCAAACGAACGTGCCCGTGCGCTGAAAAAGGCGTGAAGGACGCATTTTTGGCTCGCCATCGGGCCTGAACCTGTCACACCCGGCGGCGTTGGTGGCTATCTTGATTTTCCATGATATGGGATAGGCAGAAGGCATCGGTCGTAGAAAAACGCCTCCTTGAGGGGGCTGAAGCGCAGCGACTGGGGATGTATTCCATCGTTCTTACACCCTCCGACCCTGACGGGCCACCTCCCTTTAGGGAGGAGTTGTTAAGCTGTCGTCCTCTGTCGAGGTCCCTCACGTAAACCACTTTCTTGAAATTCCATGCCGAACGACGCGTTCGACCGCATCCTTGTTACCTCGGCGCTGCCGTATGCCAATGGCCCGTTGCACCTAGGGCATCTGGCCGGGGCGTACTTGCCTGCCGATCTGTATTGCCGCTACCAACGCCTCCAGGGGCGCGAACTCGTCTACATTTGTGGATCCGACGAAATGGGCGCGGCGATCATGATGCGGGCGCTGGCCGAAGGTGGCAACGCGCAGGACATCGTCGACAAATATCACGGCATGATCGAGGCCAGTTTTCGGGTGTTCGGGATGAGCTTCGACTATTACGGACGCACCACCTCGCCCGTCCATGCTGCAACGAGTCAGGACTTTTTCCGCACGCTGGCTGAGAAAGACGTGTTTACGCTCAAGACAGACCAGCAACTCTACGATCCCGAAGCCGGTATTTTCCTCGCCGACCGTTTTGTGCGGGGGACGTGCCCGATCTGTGGATATGAAGAAGCTTACGGCGATCAGTGCGAAAATTGCGGCTCGTCGCTCAGTCCGACGGAACTCATCAATCCACGCAGCACCGTGACGGACGCAACGCCTGAACTGCGCGAGACGACGCACTGGTACTTGCCGCTCGGCGATTTTCAAGAAACGCTTGAACAGTGGATCGACACGCACCCAGAGTGGAAACCGAACGTCCTCGGGCAGGTGCGGAGTTGGTTTCAGGACGGGCTGAAGGACCGCGCCATCACGCGTGATGTGCCGTGGGGTGTGCCTGTTCCGAAAGACGTGGCGGAAGCCGCTGGTGTCGATGCCGAAGGCAAGGTCATCTACGTCTGGTTCGATGCGCCCATCGGATATATCTCGGCAACGAAAGAGTGGGCAGCGGCCAACGGGCACCCCGACCGCTGGAAAACCTACTGGCAGGATGAAGGCACCAAGCTGATTCATTTCATCGGCAAGGACAACATCGTCTTTCACTGCCTCATGTTTCCCGCCATGTTGATGGCGCACGGCGACTATGTGGTGCCCGAAAATGTGCCGGCGAACGAATTCCTCAACCTCGAAGGCCGCAAGCTTTCGACGAGCCGGGGCTGGGCGGTGTGGTTGCACGAGTATTTGCATGACTTCGAGCCGGATCTGCTACGCTACGCCCTCGCGACGATGCTGCCGGAGACGAAGGACGCCGACTTCTCGTGGAAAGAGTTTCAGGCCCGCGTCAACAGCGAACTGGCCGATGTGCTAGGCAACTTCGTCAATCGCGCCTTGACCTTTGCACACCGCTATTTCGGCGGTGTGGTGCCGGAACTGCTTGATCCCAGCGACCTTGACACCGACGTGCTGACGCAACTTGCAGCCTTCCCGAACACCATCGCCGAGGCGTATGAGCGCTTCCGCGTGCGCGAGGCGGTGCAGGAGACGATGAATCTGGCGCGTTTGGGCAACAAATACTTCAACGACGCTGCGCCGTGGCACAGCCGCAAGACCGATCCGCAGGCCGCTGCCAACACCATCCATGTGTCGCTCCAACTGTGCGCGTCGCTGGCGGTATTGATGGACCCGATCCTGCCGTTTGCTGCCGAGCGCGTGCGTAACATGCTCAAGTTGGACGGCGTGCGTAACAGCGATGCAGGTGTACGACACGGAACGATTGGCTGGGCCGAGGCAGGGCATTCCTTACTTCCTTCCGGCCACACCCTCGGCGAGGCCGAGATCCTGTTTACCAAAATCGAAGACGACGCCATTCAATTGCAGATCGAGAAACTGGAAGCCCGCGCTGCCGATGTAGCCACCGAAGCAGCCCCGGCTGCGCCATACGAGCCGCTCAAAGACGAAATCGAATATGATGATTTCGCCAAACTGGACTTGCGCATGGGCAAAGTCACCGTCGCTGAGCCCGTCAAGAAGTCCAACAAGCTGCTCCGGCTGGAAGTCGATCTCGGCTTTGAGCAACGGCAGATTCTTGCCGGTGTGGCCAAACAAATGAGCCCTGATGACCTCGTCGGCAAGCGTGTGGTAGTGGTGGCAAACCTGAAGCCGCGCAAGCTTTTTGGCTACGAGAGTCAGGGCATGCTGCTCATGGCCGAAGACCGCGACGGTCGCCTGACGCCGCTGTCGGCAGATGGGGAAGCAGGCGGCGTAGTGCGGTAGGTTCTGTGTTCGCAGTTCTCTACTTGTCAAAGCAGAAAAGGAAGTTCGGCCTTAGCAAAATCGGCGTCTTGGAAGCGGAGCGTAGGGAGCGACCAGCGCAACTTCCTGTTTGAGCGAAGCGAGTTTGAAGTTGTGCCGCTCCCGCAGCGCAGCGTCAGCCGATTTTGGTGCAGCCTTGATCTTTTGGTCCTTTTGGATCAAGCCAAAAGGACGTATAAAAAGCCCAAACGGGCATCAAGGAAGTACTTCAATCGACTTCCCCTGTGCCTCAAACACCGCGCGGAGATGATTCAGGGCCTCCTGAGTGAGTGCATGCTCGGCACCGCGTTCGTCAAGTAGGACGCCGTAGGCCTCGCGCAGCAGCGATTCGGCCTCTGGGTACTGCGCCTGCGCCTCAAGGCACACGCCGAGATGGTGCTGAATCTGGGCGATTTGCACGCGGTTGTCGGGGCGGGCCGCTTGTTCAAGGGCGAGGGCTTCGCGGAGGAAGGGCTCGCCCTCGGCAGGCAGGTTGCGGTCGGTGCGGACGGTGCCGACGCCAACGAGCGAATGCACAAGGTTGGGATGATCGGCAGGGAGGCGGGCGCGGTTTTGCGCCAGCGCGGCGCTGAGGAGTGAGTCGGCGGTGGCAAGGTTGCCGGTCTCGTGCAAGAGCCGCCCCAAATTATGCATCGTGCTGATTACGCGCGGGTGGTCGTTGCCCTGCGTCTGACGGCCCAACGCCAGCGCCTCGCGGTACATCGCCTCGGCTTGGTCAAACTGCTCCGCTTCCTTGAGCACCCGTGCCAGGTTGTTCATCGATGTGAAGACCAACGGATGTTCGTCGCCGAGCAGTTTTTGCCGCATCATGAGCGATTCACGCAGCAGCCGTTCCGCCTCAGCAAGGTCACGGCGGTCGAGATAAATCCAGGCCAGGTTTTCGAGTGTGGAGGCAATGTTGGGGTGCTCGTCGCCCAGGGTGCGGCGGGCAATGGCGAGGGACTCTTGGAATATCGCCTCGGCGGCCTCGTCTTCGCCGTGGTAACTCATTACCAGCGCGAGGTTGTTCATCGACGAAAACACCAGCGGGTGCTCGTCGCCCAGCAGCGTGCGGCGGGTCACGAGGGCTTCTTGCAAGGGTGGGATGGCGTCGCCATAGTTGCCTTGTGAATATAAGGCCCCGGCCAGTCCCGTGAGGGCGTCGGCGACTTCCACGTGGGCGTCGCCTTGCAGTTTTTTGCGGATCGCCAGGGATTCGCGATGCAGGCGCTCGGCGTCTTCATACTTGCCCTGTGTGGTCATCAACGAGGCGAGGTTGCCCAGGGTCACGGCCACGGTCAGGTGGTCTTCGCCATACATTGCCTGATACATCAAGAGGGCTTCCTCGTGCAGGCGCTCGGAGGCATCGTAGTTTCCGGCGGCTTCCTCGGCAGCAGCCAGGCGCTCTAGGGTGTCTGCCACGTCGGGGTGTTCATTGCCGTGCGCCGTCCGGTAGAGCGTGAGGGCTTCGGTGTGCAACGGGAGCGATGCGGCGGGATCGCCCTGGTCACGTACCAGCACCCCTAGGTTGTTGAGTGTCGTGGCCAGCACCAGCGGGTCAGGTCGGGTCTTTGTCCGCAGGTTTTCGAGGGAGGCACGTAGCAACCGTTCGGCCTCGTCGTAGTCGCCCTCCAAATAGCGCACAAAGCCAAGGGCATTCTGGCTTTGGAGCACCTCTTCCGAGTCATCCCCATGGGTGGTGCGCCGAACGGCTAGCGCTTCATCGAGCAGTGTCGCGGATTGGTTGTACAGCCCCAGTTTTTGGTACACGGAGCCGATCACACCCATCATCTCTGCTTGCAGGTCGGGTTGCTCCCCGAGAGAACGGCGGATGTCCTGCGCGCCCTGTTCCAGTACCTGGATCACCGTCAGCGTGTCGCCCTGGGTGTCGCTGGGGTTGGCTACTTCAAACAGGTCGATGAGAAACGTCGTGACCTGCTGTGCTTTGTCCCGCTCGGCCTGGGCCACCTGGGCCTGCCGCGTGGTGGTGATAACCCCGCCAAGTAGAGCAAGGATGACTGCAGCAGTGGCGGCGACGCCAAGTTTGTGGCGGCGCACGAACGTTTGTAAGCGGTAACGGGTGGTGCCTTTGCGGGCTGTTACCGGAAGGCGACCGAGGTACCGCTGAATGTCGTCAATGAATGGCTCAGCAGAGGAATACCGCTGATCGGGTTCTTTGCGTAGCGCCTTTAGACAGATTGCGTCGAGGTCGCCCCGTAGGGTGCGGCGTAGGTTTGCCTGGGGGGCAGTGACCGCTGTGCTGGGTGCCGTCGGCAGGGTTTCGAGGATCGAACGCTCCACCTCCGAGGTGCTTTTTCCTTCGATCTTGTACGGATGTTGGCCCGTAAGCAGCCGATAGAGCAATACTCCCAGCGCATATACGTCGGTGGCAGTCGTGATGGGCTCGCCGCGGATCTGCTCCGGGGCGGCAAAAGCAGGCGTCATCACGCGCACGCCCGTCTGGGTCGCGTGGTGGTCGGGGCCTGCGTCGCGGGTAAGAAGTTTGGCGACGCCGAAGTCGAGCAGTTTCACGGTGCCGTCCCCCGTGACCAGGATGTTCGACGGCTTGAGGTCGCGGTGGACGACGAGGTTGCGGTGGGCGTAGGCCACGGCCTCCAGCACTTGCAAAAACACCCGGAGACGCTCGCGGATGGAAAGCTGGTTTGTGTCGCAGTACGCGTCGAGCGGCGTGCCTTCGACGTACGCCATCACGAAGTAGGGCTGCTTCTCATCGGTAAGGCCGCCGTCCAGCAGTCGGGCGATATTCGGGTGGTTCAGGCGGGCGAGGATCTGGCGCTCATGCAGAAAACGGCGTACAATCTCGGAAGAAGCCAAATCAGGACGAATGAGCTTGATGGCGACCTGTTGGTCGAACTGCGCGTCGTCGCGTTCGGCAAGGTAGACGGTGCCCATGCCGCCTTGCCCTAACTCGCGCACCAGCCGGTACGCCCCGATCCGATGATCGCCAGTTGCGGCATCGGGCAGAAGCGCCGCCGCGGGGGTTTCAAGGAACGGTTCGGCGGCTTCCAACGAAGCGAGCAGGGCATCCATTTCAACTCGGAGTTCGTCGTCTTCCTCACAGGCGTCGTCCAAGTAGGCGGCGCGGGCGTCGGGTTCCAGCGCCAACACCGCGTCGAGGAGGGCGTCGATGCGTTGCCAGCGGGCCGAAGACAGGGCGTCGAAGCGGTCGTGGATATGTTGGTGGCGCTTGGACATGGCTCAGGACGTATGCATCACATGATACAACCAGGCTTTGGCTTTTTGCCAGTCGCGGGTCACGGTCATCGCTGAGACCTGCAATACCTCGGCGGTTTCAGCAATGGTCATCCCACCAAAAAAGCGATACTCCACCACCTGCGCCAGCCGTTCGTCGAACTCAGCGAGGCGGGTGAGGGCTTCGTCAAGCGCCAGCAACTCTTCGGCGCGTTCTTCAAGGGCGATGGTGGTGTCGTCTAGCGATGTGCGGATGGCATCGCCGCCGCGCTTCTGAGCGTGCCGCTGACGCGCGTAGTCGATCAGAATGTTGCGCATCATTCGAGAGGCCAGTGCGAAGAATTGCAACCGGTTTTTGGAGGTCACTACAGCCTGGTTGACCAGCGCAAGATAGGCTTCGTGGACGAGGGCGGTGGTGGTGAAGGTGTGGTGCCTGCGTTCGCCCAACATATGCCGGTGGGCAAGGGCATGGAGGCGGTCATACACCTGCGGCAGCAGCCGATCGAGGGCGGCGTCATCGCCGTCGCCGTAGGCCACAAGTAGGCGGGTGATGGAATCGGGGGGCTCCATGCGGTTGGTCATACCGTGTTGCCGAGAATTACTGAAAATAAAGGTAATTGCGGCTGTTGTTATTGGCAATGTTGTAAATCATCCACGGATTCCGCCTTACCCGATAGACACTCTTTTATTTATCGGGAAAACCATCATGAAGCGGACATACATCATCTCAACGTGGATCTTCTCCCTACTATTTCTGGGCGCCACCGCTGTGCAAGCGCAGGTGCCACAGACGCTCAGCTACCAGGGTATACTCACCGACGCTGCCGGACAGGCTCTGTCCGATGGGCCGTACACACTCACGTTTCAGATGTACGATGCCGCAATCGAAGGCACACCGCTGTGGACCGAGACGCAGGAAGTCACCATTGTCAACGGTCTTTTTCACGCCGTTCTTGGTCAAAATACCCCGCTCGATCTTGCCTTCGACCGACCGTACTGGGTGGGAATATCGGTAAATGACGGGAACGAGTTGGAACCACGACTGGCGCTTACCTCGGCGGCCTATAGCCTGAACGGCCGCGCCGCCGTCGCCGAGCCGGAGAATGGACAAAGCTTCGCCATCCGCGATGCAAACGGCGGGACCGCGCATATTTTTAGTCCCGATGGCAATGTGGTGCATGCGGGACAGGGGCGCTTCGATGGGGGCATCGTCATTTCGGAAGGAGACGACCCGGTGTTTGAGGATTCGACGCAGGTCGGAGAGAAAACCCAGTCCTTTCAAGGAATGCCTGAAGTTGGGCTGCGCGGTTCAGGTGCGCGTATTGGCGTGTACGGTTTTTCAAACAGCGGCTATGGGCTATCGGGACAGTCACAGAGCAGCATCGGGGTCTATGGCCGCTCAACCGATTCCTATGCGGTATTTGGAACTTCTGAAAATGGCGTGGGGGTTTTTGGTCTGTCCAAGTCGGAGATATCGCCAGGGGTAGAGGGAAATGCCAGAGGCAATGGGGATGGCGTGCTGGGCGTCTCGTTTGGTGCAGGTAATGGGATTTATGGTATTGCGTCGAGTAGTAGTTCCGGACACGGTGTGCTTGGCAAAGCTGATGGTAGTGGCAATAGCAATGGGGTGCGGGGCTTGTCTTCCGGAACCGGCGCAGGTGTTCATGGGGAAGCCTTAGCAGTAAATGGAAGCGGGGTGTTTGGCACAGGGCGCGGCCAAGGCGTGTTTGGCACGTCCGAGGAAGGAGTCGGGGTGCAAGGAGAAGGCCCAGAATATGGTGTGTTTGGAATCGCTACAGAAAAAGTGGGTGTACGTGGGGAGGGGCCTGAATATGGCGTTGATGGTTCTTCGGATGAGGGTGCTGGGGTCCGTGGCTCGGGGCAAAATTTCGGGGTGGTAGGGTTTGCCTCGCAAGGCAGCGGGGTGGCAGGTGTATCAGCCGGAGGTGTTGGCGGTGAATTTACGGGTGACCCCGCCGGGCTTTTCCACGGTAATCTGTTCGTCGAAGGGCAGATCAAGGTAGAGACCGTTCAGGAAGACCCGACTCAGGAGCGTTTTCTGGTGTGGTCGAATGACGATTTCGTCCGGTATCGGACGTTGCCTGCGGGCGGCGGAGGAGACGGCGGCTGGGTGGACAATGGAACAACGACGCGCACAACCCGCGCGGTGGAAATACACGATGATCAAGGTCGCCCGGTCTACCGGTGGGACCCTGCAACCGAGACGTTTGTGTCGGGCTGTTCGGGGCCGTATGCCCCCGATGGCACGTGCACCGGTGTTCCGCGCTATTCATGGGGGACCAATGGGGTCATCAACACGGATCTGTTGTTGCAGGGGCGGTTGGTGGTTCGGGATGAAGAGGGCAACGCCGTGTTTATCGTCAACCAGGATGGTACGTCTTTTCACGCAGGCGAGGAGGAATTCGCGGGTGGATTAACCGTGCCTATCCCTGAACTGGGCACCAACCGCCGCATTACGCTCGACGAATTCGGCGTGTTCGTTCCCTTCGAGGGTGCGGGTGGCATCACGCTGAGCCATGATACAGGCATCGATGTGACGGATGAAGATGGCAACACGGTTTTCCGCGTGAACCGGGATGGCACGTCGTTTCATGCCGGGTTGGAGGAGTTCGCCGGGGGCCTTGCGGTAACAGGCGCAGGCAATGGAATCTCGTTTCCTGATGGCACCACGCAGACAACCGCCGCCTCCGGCGCTGCCTTTGACGGGATGTTGAACAACGTTCCGCTCGTCGTAAAAGACGGCAACGGTGACGAAGTCTTCCGCGTGAACACCGATGGCACGTCCTTCCATGCTGGACGTGAAGTCTTTTCCGGAGGACTGGAAGTCACCAACGAAAGCCTGCTCACCCAGGTGACGATCGACGGAAACGGGGTCCAGCTACAGGATGTCCCGCTGGTCATCCGCGATGGAATCGAGGAGGTCGTACGTATCAACGCAGATGGCTCTTCGCTCCTGGGGGCGCTCCAAACGCTTTCGCTCTTCGTCGCGGGCTCGGCTTTTTTCCAGCAGCTCGTCGAAGCTAACGAGGTGGAGATGGGCTTTGGGCGCTCGAATGGCGACTTTGATGTCGGAGGAGTGCTGACCAAACAAGCCGGTTCATTTCGCATTGATCACCCGCTCGATCCAGAACGGCGCTACCTGCACCACAGCTTCGTCGAGAGCCCGGACATGATGAATGTCTACAATGGCAACGTCACGCTGGACGCTGACGGAGCGGCCTGGGTGGTGCTCCCTGACTGGTTCGAGGCACTCAACCGCGACTTCCGCTACCAGCTTACGCCCATCGGGGCCCCGGGGCCGGGGCTGTACATCGCCGAAGGCGTAGACGGCAACCGCTTCAAGATTGCAGGCGGCAGCGCCGGGGCGCAGGTGTCGTGGCAGGTAACCGGCATCCGGCACGACCGATTCGCTAACGAAAACCGCATCCCGGTCGAGTCGTGGAAGCCCACGGCAACACCGTCGGAAAATCAAGACCGTTGAGGTGACCATGTACACGCTCAAATATCTCTTAGTTGTGATGATTCTCTGCGTGGGTGCAATGGCGGCCCACGCACAGGTAGCCGTGCCAAACCGGGTGGTGGGATTGGGCGGCGGCGTTAGTGCCAATGCTTCCGTGCGGATCGCCGCCACGATGGGGCAGCCGCTGGTGGGACGGGCAACCAATGCGTCTGTTGGACTAACCAGTGGGTTCTGGGCCACCGCGCGCTCGGTTACCTCCGTATCTATCGAAGCACCTCATGCCGACACCCAGCCTGAGTCCTATCAACTACATTCCAACTACCCAAATCCGTTTAACCCTGTGACAACCATCGGCTTTGAGGTGCCCGAAGCGGGGCGGGTGACGGTGACCGTGTATGATGCGCTGGGACGGTTGGTGCAAATGGTAACCGACCGCAGCTATCCGCCTGGTCGCCATGCAATCGCCTTTGAGGCGGGCAACTTGCCTTCCGGCATGTACCTCTATCGTATGGAAGCGGCTTCGTTTCGGGCGCAGCGCACGATGATCTTGCTGAAGTGAGGAATCATACGGATTGCCATCGTTGATGTCTGGATACATTTCTTCAAGAACGGTCCTCTCCCATTGAGGGAGAGGGCACGTGGAAAAAGCACCTTTGCTATCCTGACATCAACAGAGTCGAGATCAGTCTCTCGGGAGCAGCAGCACCGAGGTGGTAGACGAACGTTTCGGGGTAGAAAACCGGACAAAATAACGTCCGCTCGGTACGCGGATTCCGGCGTCGTCGTGTCCGTCCCAGCTTAGTTCGTGCGTGCCTGCTGCCTGAAAACCACGGTGCAAGGTGCGGACACGCCGCCCAAGCGCGTCGAATACCTCGGCCTGAACAGGGGAGGCGTGTGGGAGGGTGACGCGGAGCGTGGTTTGGGTGGAAAAGGGGTTGGGATAGGCCGATTCCAACAACAGGGATGGGGTAATCAGATCCTCTGTGGCAGTGCCCGTCCCAGCGACATCCACGCGAGCGATGTATAACCCAGCGTTCCCGCCTGCGAGGTAGGCTGTCCTGTTCTGCACCGCCACGTCGCGCACATCGTTTCCTGCAAAGGCAAAGCCGACTTCCTGTGCCGATTCCGCATCAGGGATGTCCACCAGCCGGAGGCCGCCTTCCTGGGAGGCCACATGCGCCAATCCATCGGCGAGCGTAACATCGTTGGTCCCACCCGGGAGCGGAAGGCGTTTTTGAATGAAGGGGTCCGCCGGGTTTGTCACGTCCATCACGACGAGGCCCGCAAATAGATCCGCCACGTATAATGTGGTGCCTGCGAGCGCCACACCACGTGCGCCATCGCTGATGAGGGCACCAACCTCAAGGGGTTGGGTCGGGGCGGATACATCCACAATCTGCACTCCGCTTCGGTCGAGCGCAATGTAGGCATGGTCGTTTCCTAGAGCAATGTCATTGGCCGAATCGGGAGGGCGAACGCCACCGATCCGCTGCGGATTCTGTGGATCCTCCACGTCTACGACCTGCACGTTCCGAAACAGATCGGCGAGGAAAAGCAGCGAGCCGTCTAAAGCGATGTCGGCTCCGATGCCGTTGTAATCGAGTACGCTGAGTTCTTGTGGGGCTTGTGGGGTGGTCATGTCGAGGACAATCAGCCCCCCGTTAAAAGCCAAATAGGCCCGGTTGTCTGCCAACGTCACGCCGCGCACCTGGGAAGCAGGATAAAAGGCTACTTCTTTGGGTTGATCAGGAAGCGAAACATCGATCACCCGCAATCCGCCCGATTCGCCGAGGTAGGCCCAGGCACCCTCCACAGCGATGGCGTCGATGGTACCCGTTGTAGGCAGGGAGCCAAGCACCTGTGGGTTCAACGGATCCGTGGCATCCAATACCTGAAACCCCCCGTGGGTGCTGGCAGCGAAGACCATCCCATTTTGCGGCGTGATCGCCTGCACAAATCCCGGAAGTGTTGCACGTTGGGCTTCAACAGGGTTGATGGGATCGGCAAGATCCAGCACGTAGAGCGACCGGTTACCGGAGGCGACGTACCCCGTGGTGCCTTCTATTCCAACACCTAAGATGGAGCCCAGCGGCAGGAGTCCGCGCCGACGCGGTATGCGGGGATTGGACAGGTCGAGAATGCGCACCCCGGCAGGTGGTTCGGACACAATCGCTAGGTCTCCGTCAAGGGCAAGGTCGATGGGAAAGGCCTCACTCTCATAAAAGCCCAGTTCAACAGGGTTTTCCCAGTCGGTGAGATCGAATACGCGAATCCCCGCATAATCGGCGACAAAGGCGAACGGGCTCCGGATTGCCACACTCACCGGGATCCCTTCTTCACCCCGAAAGCTGCTCCGTACGACGGGCTGCGCCGGATCCGAGACATCAAGGGCATAAACGTTGTTGAAGTCGGCGACTAAGACGGTGTCTCCCTGTGCGGCAACACTGATCGTGAGACCCGGTGTGGCAAGGTTGGAGATTTCCATCGGCTGCGCCGGGTTGGCGACATCAAGGATGCGCAGACCGCCGCCATACGCTGCCACAAAAGCGATCGAGCCGTCGAGAGCAATGTCGGCGACGTATGACGGCAGTTCCAGCCGTCCCAATTCGACGGGCGTATTGGGGTCAGACACATCGGCGGCGACAAAATAGCCACCGTTCCCAAAATACGCGGTGCTGCCCTGAACAGCCGTGGCGAGGCACGGCCCATATGCCCAGCGCCCCAGGATCGTCGCGCCATCGTCTTGCTGACTAAAATCCGCCGAGACGGCAGGTGGCAATCGCAGCATATGGTCTGGATGGTCCGCCACAAAACGAGCCAGCCGGGTTTCCAGCGATTGTCCGAAGGAAGGCAAGACCAGCAGCGCACAGCACGCCGTCAACAAGGCACGTCGAAGCATGGAATACTGCCATTAAGGATGAAGCCGAAACTCATGGTAACGACAATACGGTTTTTTTGTCATCTCGACGACCAAGGGGAGGAGACATGAGGCGCAGCCGACTGACGCCAGTAAATCTCCCACTTTCAGGCTCAGCTAAACAATAACGTGGGAGATCTCTCACATGCGTTCGAGATGACACGGTTCTAGGTTTGTCGAGTATCAGGGCCGAAACCAACAAAAAACAGCACAGGGCCGAACTGCGTCAAGGGAAAACGGAGGGCGGGATCAATTCTCGTGGCTGGGTGCTATCTTGCGTCCATGTTTCATCGACCCACTCGTGTTATGCCGCGATTCCTGACCTTCGGCGTTCTCTCGCTTCTGCTTATCCAAACCGCCTGTGCCCAGCGTACCTTCGATGCCGACGACGCGCTCGACAGCACCTCGGGCGGGGCGCTGTCGGCGGCGCAGGCTGCCTACAATGTCACGTTTTACGACCTTGATCTTGCTATCCACCCCGACGAAAAAAGCATCGACGGGGCGCTGACAATGGAGGCGCTGGTGGTGCATCCGCTCACGCAGGTGGTGCTGGACCTCGACGATGCGCTCACGGTGCGGGCGATGCAGGTGAGTGGCGAGGCGGTAGACTTTGAGCACGCCGACGGGCGGATCTGGGCCAACGCGCCGGTGACGATGCAGCCAGGGCAGATGCTGCGCGTGACGGTGCAATACGGCGGCGTGCCGCGCGAGGCACCGAATCCGCCATGGATAGGCGGCTTTACGTGGGCCGAGACGCCTAGTGGTCAGCCGTGGATTGCCACGACCGATCAAGGCGAAGGCGCCGATTTGTGGTGGCCCGTCAAAGACCATCCGTCTGACGAGCCCGATTCGATGGCACTGCATATCAACGTGCCCGAGCCGTTGGTGGTGGCGACCAACGGGCGGCTGCGGAACGTGCAGGAGCATGACAACGACACCCGCACGTACCACTGGTTCGTCTCCACGCCCATTAACAACTACGGCGTGGCGCTCAACATCGCGCCGTACCGGCTGATCGAGACGACGTACAAGAGCGTCGCTGGGGAGCAGATGCCGTTCCAGTTCTGGGTGCTGCCCGAGAATTACGAGGATGGGATGCGGCAGTTCGACCAGTTTGTGGAGCATATGGCGTTCTATGAGAAATACGTGGGGCCGTACCCGTTTCGCGCCGACAAATACGGCATTGCGCACACCCCGCACCTCGGCATGGAGCACCAGAGCATCATCGCTTACGGGAGCACCTTTACCGACGAGCCGCGCGGCTTCGACTGGCTGCACCACCACGAACTGGCGCACGAATGGTGGGGGAATTTGGTGACGGTGCCGGACTGGAAAGACTTCTGGATTCACGAAGGCTTCGGTACCTACATGCAGGCGCTCTACGGCGAGGAGCGTTTCGGCGAGGAAGGCTACCTGCGCGAGTTGCAGAACTACCGGGGCAACATCCGTAACGAAAAGGCGATGGCCCCACGAGGCTCCCGCTCCACTCGCGAGATCTATTTTTCCCAGCGCGAGCGCGGCGTCACTGATAACGACATTTATTACAAAGGCTCGTGGGTGCTGCACACGCTGCGGTACCTCGTGGGGCGGAATGCGCTCGTGGAGTCGCTGCGGCGCATGGCATACCCGACGCCGGAGATGGAAAAGTGGACCGATGGCCGCCAGTGCCGCTTTGCCACCAGCGATGACTACATCCGCATCGCCGAGACGGCGTCGGGGATGGAGTTGGACTGGTTCTTTGAGGTTTACCTCCGCCAGCCCGATTTGCCAAGCCTTGTTGCCGAGCGCACGGTAGACGGCCTACAACTTACGTGGGAAACGCCCGGCGACTTGCCCTTCCCGATGCCCGTGCCCGTGGAAGTGGAAGGCACCGTCCAGCGCGTCGAGATGCCCGATGGCACGGCCTTCATTCCTCTCGCGGCAGGTGCGGCCTACGCAGTCGATCCCGATGGGTGGGTGTTGAAGGCCGAGTAACGGTTTTACTGCGTGAGAGGCGTGTTGAATAACTGGTCACTCCGGGTGGGTAGAAGGCGTAGCATCGAAAATAACAATGGAGGCAGACATTGAGCGTAAAAGCATTGTGGGACCGATTAGAGCAATGGATGGTTGAGCACACGGGGCGCTCGTTGGGCCTACGTGCAGGGGCCACCGAGAACGACATTGATATATTTGAGCAGAAGACG
>JAUIDY010000085.1 GCA_030428385.1 Rhodothermia bacterium
CCGGCGCATCGTTCCCCAAATCGAGCAACGCGCGATAGTCTGCCGTGTCTTCCAATTTCCGCAACCAACGATACACACGGTCGCGGGTGTCTGTTGCCACATCACGACTTCGGTCTCCTGAAGGACGGGTCAAATTGATGAGGGTGTAGGCAACAAACCGTCGGCGCGGAAGGTGGGTTTTCAGCAGTGTATCAAGCCAGGCCGTCACTTCAGCGGCGGGGACGAGGTTTTCCAGCAGGCCGTTGATGGGCAACCGGGTGCCAAGTCTTGCCAATGCCCACCATTCTCCACTTCCAGATCGCCCTTGTTTGATCTGTTGCACCAGCAGTTGTCCGAGTGCCGTCTTAATGTCTGAAGATAGGCGTTCAAAGCTGGCCAGTGTCTTCCATGCTTCCAACTTTTCTTTTGCATCCATGCGCCGCGAATACAGTCGATGCTTCTTGTTGGTCTTCACCCGCAGTTGGATATAGGGCCGCGCATCGTAGTACATTTGTGCTTGCTTTTCGGGCGGAAGACCTGCGCCAACCCTGCGCCAGAAGTGCCACCACGCATGGCGGTTGGCCGACTTGCTGACAAAAATCACCCCTTCCATATACCTCTTCCAAACCTCCTGAAGTCGCCAGTCGTCCACGTCATCCCCATAGCCCGGACGCAGGCAATACCCAAGCAGGTCAAACCAAACCACTTCATGCTCCCGCGATGCCGAACGGGGCGTACCCAACAAGGTATCTGCCAATTTTCGCGCAACAGGAAGCACCCACTCCTCGCGCGGAGCACCAAGTACCTCCTCCAAATATCCCCAGACAGATTCAGGTGAGGCTTTCCCAGCGAATTTGTCCCGGATTACCTGCTGGGCGGTTTTTATCCGGGCAAGATCGGGGAGTTCTGCAGAGGATTGTTCGTCCTCTACATCTTCCTCATGCTCCCCTTCTTGCCGGACATCAAATGCCAGTTGCCACCGATGCTCCGTTTGCACCGATTCACACCATAACTCAAGGGTGCCGATCTCATTTAGCCGTACCGCTAGTTCTACGGGCAACGAACGTGCAATACCTTTGCGCCCAAATCTCAACACGGTACGAACAGGCGGCAGAGGCTGGATGGATGCCGTGTCCAACGACACAATCTCACCAAAGGCATCGCCCGTGCGGGTGGTCGATGTGAACAGGTGAAAGGTGACGGGTTGGTTTGTCAGCGCCTCAAACGGGGTGTGATCGAGATGCGCAGTGAACCCTTCTTCCGCACCACGCGGTACGATACAAACGGAAGGTACCGTTTCCTCATTTTTCGCATGTTCCTCCGCCTTTACCCCCACGTAATACGCCCGGGCACTGCCACTCCCCACCCGGGTGCCTTCCCCACGGCGCGCCAACCCGTAATACGCCGCTCCTTTTGCAACGGCTAAATCCAGACGAGGCGAACTTAACGCAATAGGTTGCCAGTCAGACCCTGCTTCGGAAAACCAATGCTGGATAACGTCCAGCACCCGTTGCCGTAGCCGTTCAGGAGTGAAGACGCCTCCATTAAAAAGAACATAGTCGGGAATGGGAAGAGCGCGTCCTGTCTCCGCCTGAACAATCGGCTGAAAGCGCTGCCAGAACGCCGCAAGGTGGTGGGTTATGGCAGGCTCCTGTTCGTACGGCAAGCCGAACTCGGTCAGCCCCGCTCTTTTTTTTGGCTTTGACACTCCGGTCAGCGGTACTAAGGGGAAAAATCCATCAAGAATCCGCTCCTCTACGGTTGCCCGACGAAGCGTACTTTTAAGCGATCCGCCCACGAGCGCACTCCCTGCCCCCGCCACCACCACCGGCCATTCCTCCGGAGCATCAACACTGAGCAGCTTTTCTTTTGCCACCCGGCACCGATGCACCAACTGATGCCACCTGCGTACATCAAGTGCTCCGGGAGCACCAGCCAGTTCAAATTCTAGCTGGCGGCCCAGTGTGACATCCATGTTGTCCCCCCCAAGCATTAGATGCTCTCCCACGGCCAACCTTTCGAATCGCCTCTCCTCCCCTTCTTCCCGGACACCGATGATGGAAAAATCGGAGGTTCCCCCTCCTACATCGCACACAAGTATGAGTTGTCCATCCTGCATGGAATCGCGTTCGACAGGATGGGCATCCAGCCAGGCATAAAAGGCGGCCAATGGCTCCTCTAGCAATACGATACGCGATAGTCCCGCGTCCTTTGCAGCCTGAACGGTTAATTCCCGGGCCACTTCATCGAATGAAGCAGGAACCGTTAAGACAATCAATTGCTCTTCAAAGCGAAGGGTGTCATCTTCAGCCGCCTTGTGTTCATTCCACGCCTCCCGTAGATGTTGCAGGTAGCGCTGGCTGGCCACAACGGGAGACACCTGTTTCACATCCCCTGGAGCCTGCCACGGCAATATCGAAGCGGTACGATCTACCGAACGGTGACTGAGCCATGACTTTGCCGATGCAACCAAGCGTCCCGGCACCTCGGCACCGCGCTCCCGTGCCAAGGTACCCACCACGTAGCGCCGCTCGGCATCCCAAGGCAAGGCCGTGCTCCCTTCGGGGAGATCATGTGCTCCCGGCAAATACAAAAAGGAGGGCAAGGTGGACTGCTGGCCCATTTCCCCTGGCGCAATCAACTGCGGGACCTCGAACACGTCTACGGACCGTTTCCCTTTGCGTCGGCGCTTCTTGAGATCGACATAGGCGACCACTGAATTGGTGGTGCCCAGGTCAATGCCAATCACGTAGCGGTAGGCTCGCTTGTCGGTATGGAGGGCAAGGTCCACGTTGTTATACAGATGAGTTAGGAAAGAGTGGTCTCCCCCGGTTTTCCGGATCGTGCACGCCAGCTTCTCGGCGAAACCATTGAACCGTGTCTTCGAGGGTGTCGCGAAGAGGACGACAACAATAGCCAAGATCTCGCTGTGCGGCTTGCATATCGGGCTCAACGAGATGCCGCAATCGTTTCAATTCGTGCCTGCGGAGGGGTGGCTGTTTTCCCGTAAGCGGGGCTAAAAAACCCATCACACCCAGCATGATCGAAGCCAGCGCATACGGCGGCTGTTTTGTCGGTGCTGCAACGCCTGAGACCGTTTCGAGTGCCTTCAAAAAAGCCTCAAATTGGAGCCAATGCCCTCCGAGCGTATACGGGGTAGTATCCTGACCATGTACGGCAGCCTCTGCCAAGGCTTTTGCCACATCGCGGACATCAGAAAGGAGCACATGGGCCGGAGGAATGACGGGGATCTTTCCTTCTAAAAAACGCCTTACAAAACGCCCTGCAGGAGTGGGCCCATGGTCTTGCGGTCCCAGCATCATCGACGGCCGGAGAATAATTATGCGAATGTCCTCGTAGGTGTGGGCAAGCCGCAGCAGGGCCTTTTCAGCGGCGATTTTGCTCTTGAAATACGAGTTGCGTGTCTTTTCATTGTAAGGAGGAGCCTGCGTTGCACCCGGCGGAAGCACGCCCGCTGAACTCACAAACACAACCGTGCGAACGCCCTGCCGACGGGCGGCCTCAACGAGTTGAATGGTGCTGGAGACATTAACCGAGTGCAGAAGCGTTTGCTCTGCCGGTGTGGCCTTGTATTCCCGAAAATAGGCGGCTAGATGAAACACCACCTCACAGTCTTCCAGGTGGTGCTCAAAAGATTCCGTATGGCAAATGTCTCCCTCGACAATGTTGACGGATAGGTCACGGAAAAGGGTATGTGCTTTGGCTTTTGAACGAGCAAGCGCCGAGAGGGCATATCCTCGCCGCTTGAGTTCGGGTACAAGATGGCTTCCGAGAAGACCGGTGCTACCAGTGACAAAGGCTTTCATGGAGGGTGCAGGTTTGGTGAATGACTGATTCACAGCGTACCCCAGCTCCCACAAAGGCGCATGTACATAGGTTGATAAACGCAAGCGTATCAGGTTCGCGTTCGACGGGCCCGGATACGGCTCAGTTGGGTAGGTGTAATTCCCAGATGTGAAGCAATGTGATATTGGGAAATACGTTGATCCAGACCCGGGTATTCGTTGAGGAACGCCCGGTACCGGGCTTCGGCGTCCGTCATCGCAAACCGTAACTCGCGCTCTTGCTTGCGCAGCACCCAGTTTTGCTCCAGATAGATGCGGTAAAACCGTTCGATGTCGCGAAAGGCATCAAACAAATCGACGATGTCGAAAAAGTTGGCTTCCAACAGCACACTGTCTTCCAGGGCTTGAAGGGACAGGTTGCTTGGCTCCCGCCGAAGTAAGGAGCTGAACGCCGCAGCAATCGTGGACTCGTGAAAAAACACCTTGTTGTATTCCTTCCCATCCGGCCCGGTGAAATAGCAACGCACAAGCCCCTCACACACAAAGGCAACCTGCTGAGTAGGCGCTCCTTCGAGCAAATAAAACTCGCCCTCGTCGAGATGTTTAACGTGGAATAAGCCTGCAAACGCTGCCCATGCGTCTTCTGGCAATGGATGATATCGCCCTGCTGCTTGCCGGAGCAAACCAAAGCACGCTTTGTGGTGGTGTTTCTTCACGTCAGCTAGGTCACGTCATGCTCCGCCTGCTCCCGGATGTTAAATTCTAACTTCCAGCGACGGTCATCATCACGGGCAACACACCAAAGCTCTAGCGTACCGATCTCCGTGACACGGCTTTCAAGGTAAACGGGGATGATGGTGCTCCCGGCCTCGGCGTCGGAAGGAGCGAGTGCGGCTTCCATCGTGGCGACTTCAAGAATCTCGCCGCTCCAATCTTCCACCACGGCTCCGACGGCGTCCGCCTTGCGCGTGGGTGAGGCAAGCAGGTGAAAGACAGCGTTTTCTCCTACCACAAGGCCAAACTCGCGGCCTTGCACCTGTGCACTGGTGCCTTCTTCCATGCCAAAAGGCACCACACACAGCGCGTTGATAGGCGTTGGAATGCCGGGCACGGCGGGCATCGCACTTTCAATGCCGATGTAGTAGGTCTGAGCCGCACCGGCGCGAATACGGATGCCCTGCCCTTTTCGGGCAATACCATAATAAGCCGCCCCCATCGCCACGGCTAGATCAAGTCCAGCGGAGGGAAGTTCGCGGAGGTTCTCGTTGGCGCTCCAGCGGCGCAATGCTGTTAAAATCTGATCACGGAGCGGGCCGGCCTTCATCACCCCCCCGTTGAACAGCACCGCTGAAGGGAAGGCGGCCTGTCCTTCGCCTGACGTTTGACGGCTGAGGAACTGGGCCAAGTGGCGCGTAATGGCAGCGTCCGACTCATACGGCAACCCCATCTCGCGCACCCCCACCCGTGCTTGTCGCTGCGGATGCTCATGCGCCTCGCCCTGGGGAAAGAAGCCGTTAACCAGAATCGTCTCGATCTCGCCGCGTGTCAATTCCGCCCGGATCGTCCCGCCGATTAACGAGGAGCCACGCCCTAGGATGACAATCGGAGCAGATTCCATGTCGGGGTTGCTGAGCAGTTGCTCCTTGGCCTTGCGGCATTGATGCCAGAGTCCACGGAACTGCCAGGTATCGAGTTGGGTGCCTTGCTGGGCCAATTTGCCACGTACGGCGTAGGCCAGCGTCAGGTCCATGTTGTCGCCGCCGAGCAAGATGTGGTTGCCCACGGCAACGCGTTGCAGGTCCAGGTTGCCGTCTTCTTCAACGACCTCAATGAGGCTGAAGTCGGTGGTACCCCCCCCCACATCGCACACCAGGATCGACTCGCCCACTTCAATAGCATCGCGCCACGTCTCGCGCTGGCTGGCGATCCAGGCGTAAAAGGCCGCCTGCGGCTCTTCGAGCAACGTCAGATTGCGAAAACCAGCGGATTGGGCCGCCTGAACAGTCAGTTCACGTGCTACGGGATCGAAGGAGGCAGGGACGGTCAGGTAAATTTCCTGATATTCGAGGCGGCCATCTGGGTCATCGGTTGCCATGCGGTGGTCCCACGCATTGCGCAGGTGCTCCAGGTACCGGGTGGCGGTATCCACAGGCGACACGCGCCGGGCATCGGGCGGCGCATCCCACGGAAGGATGGGGGCCGTACGGTCCACCCCTACGTGTGAAAGCCATGACTTGGCTGAAGCAATCAGCCGTGCCGGGAGTTCGGCTCCACGTTCGCGTGCGTACGTGCCCACCGCATAGTCCATATCGTGCTTCCACGGGAGCACCAGCCCCCCTTCGGGCACATCATGGGGACCAGGGAGCAATAAAAATGATGGCAGTAAGGGCTGTCCTTGCACCTCGCCCGGGCTCACTACCTGGGGGATGTTGAACAGTTGAATGTCCGGCGCTTCAAATTCATCCACCTGGGCCGACGTGTAGGCAAGTACACAATGCGTCGTTCCCAAGTCGATACCGATAATATATTTAGGGTCGCTCAATGCTTGATGGGGTCTCGTTAGAGTATCTTATTGTTCCGGCTATCCACGAAGGCGTGGCGATGAAACGAAACGACGAAGCAAGAAAGGAAGACCTCACAATCAAGATGTCTTCCCTTCCTTTGCGCTTCGATTCTTCGTTTCGGTGAAGCATTACTTCACTTCCACCTCGGCGGCTGCAACGATGCGGTATTGCTTTTGCATCAGTTCGGGTAGGTCGATGCGGGCTACGCGCCAGCCGCGGTGGCGGATCTCGCCCTTGAAGGGCGGGTCGCCTGCGACGTTGCCCGTAAGCCGGATGGTGTGGGCATCGAAGCCAGCAGGAATGTTTACTGTACTCCCTTCCGCTTCCTGCATTACGGGCTCCAAGGTGACATGCTCCGCGAGTGCCTCGCGACATCCTTCATGCACATTACGCACCGCCGCGCCGATCTGGGCGTCGTCAAACGGTTGTATGTTTTCCTGCAAAAAGTCGATCAATCGGCCTTTGCGCTGCAAAATCGCCAGCACCTGTATTGCAGAGGCTTCCGGAGCCTGCGTGGGTTTCTCAACACGCGGTGGAATGGCAGGGCGTTCTGGGGAAGGCTCTACCTTTGGAGCAGCGGAGGTGGCCGTTTGCTCAAGGGCACGCGTACCTGCTTGCCGAACACCGAACCAGATGCCCAGCGTCAGGGCTGCGCCTGCGCCAAGCAGGACGGCGGCATTGCCCGCCATAAAGAAGGCCACGGCCAAAAGAAGGGCGTTGCCCACAAGCACAATTAGCAGCGCCTGCGTAGCGAACGCTTTTTGATGTTCCATTATATCAAAAGGTGGGTTTGGAGGTTATCCGGGCGCTTTAACGAAGCAAATCAGCGCGGGTTTAATGAGGAAAAGGAGAATGGGTGTGAGGGCGTGTGGGTGTCGCCTACTCATAGAATCGCTGCCGCAGATTTGCGATTGGAGCATTAACGGGGACGATACGGAAGGGGATGCGCCCGATAAGCCTGCCGTCTTCGGTTTCTACATCGACCCGCCAGCGACCGGGGCTGAGGTTTTGTTTATAAGTGTAGCCCCGAAACCCTCTGTTGCGCCCGCCCAACACGTTATACGGGATGTCGTCCGTCATCACCCACGCTTGCTGGGCCTCATCGAAGTGCTGCCACTTGTGATAGATACGGGTTTTGAGGTCCGTTGGGGCAAATACGGCGGCAAAACAGTACACCCGCTCGCCCTCTGCGCGGTGAAAAGTGGGGCTGACCTCGGCCCACCAGGAATCGGCGGGTTCATAGTGGAGTTCGTAGACGCCGTCGGCGCGTTGAACGTGATGAAACACCTCGCCGTAGCGCATCGCAAGCGGAACAGGCGGAATCCAGTTTTGCAGATAAAAAACGTTGAGCATACCAAAAAGCAGCGCCACGACACCCAGCCCAAAATAAAGCTGCCGTAGTTTCTGAAAAACGCCAGATGCCGCCAGATACAAAACCATTCCGCCCGTGATGACCAACCCAAGCAAGGCTCCCCCGATGAACGTCTGATAATTCATCGTTTTGGTCACCACCGGGATGAAGAAGATGAAAAATGACGCACACGCCAGGAAATACAGCGCGAAAAGCAGATACAGGTTAAACATCCGCTGGTGGATGAACTCGTTGGCAACAAGCAGCACCATCAATATCACCAGAAACACGGCTGTTGGCCCCAAATCGGCGCTCTGGAAATAAAAAACGACATGGGCACTGAATAAGGCGCCCAAGAAAAACTGGATGGCATGCGGAAACCATTCACGATACCGCAGGCACCACGGGTGCTTCGTGCGGTTATGCTCCACCAAAGCAGAGACCGCCAGCAATACCGTTACTGCCGACAGGTACAGCAGCAGCAAGGCGTTGTCAAACCATGCATCAATCCGGTCGAGCGTCAGCGCATCCCAAACCACCCCGCCGAAGAAAAAAAGCAACGGTGCATACCGCTCGTTCCGCCGGTAAAAGGCGTACGGCTTCTGCACGAGCGCATGCTGTTTCCATGCGGCTATCGTAGACAAACGAGCGGACGTTTCTGGCAAGGAGAGGTGAACGCGCTTGGATTAAAGGGATTCTTTAAAACGTGAAACGTGAAACGTGAACTTGTTTCCAACCGATAATGCTCCTTTACCACGCTGAAAACCAATTACTCTCTCCACTCCCATCCCGCTTCTTTCTTCCCGCTTCCCTCAAATCAATCGTCCATGCCGCATGCACCGATCCAGCCACCGGCGTTTCCTCTCCAGTTCAGACAGGCTGAGGTCGCCCTGTCCTTTGGCGAGGTGCTGTTTGGCGCGGGCGTGCACTTCGCGGATTGGCACATCGACGGCGTAGGCCAACTCTGTCGCCAGGGCAGCGCACTGCTGACGTAGCTCTTTTTCGCGTTCGTTGACGTCAACAACCTGCGGCGCGGCGTCTTCGTAGGCACGGGGACGGAGATGAAGGGTGTTGGAGCCGCTTGCCAGTTCGAGACTGTGGGTTTTCATGGTGCGGTGCTCCACCTGCTTGAGGTGCCAGGCGCTGCGCTCCGTAGGCTCCGTTGTCAGCGGTGCTGCTCGGTTCGTTTTTTTCAGCTGCTTGATGCCGATTTGCTCCTCGCTGGTCATCCACGCCAGCGTCTCCACCACCTCCGAGTCGTTGGCAGTGTAGATGTCGCACACATTGGCGGGTTCATCCCAACCGTCATAATACCGCATCCCGCGAAAGACCTGCTGGAGGGTCTTCGAGTAGGCCCGCACGAGGTCGGCCTTAACGATGACGCTAATCGGCTTGATGTCGGTGCCTTCCCCGATCATGTCCACCTGCACCATCACATCAAGCGCTCCTTGCCGATAGGCTTCCAGATCCATCGCCCGGCGCGGCGCGGGTACGTCCTGCCCAATACGCGCCGACTTAAACTGTGGAAAACGTCTTTGCACAAAGTCGAGCATGGCGGCAGCGTGGCGGTTGCTCATCGCGATCATGAGCAATTGATGCTGCCGGGCGGGTCGCCCAAGTCCAGCTTCCACCATGCGCTCGGTCAAGTTCTGGCGTTTTTCGGCAAAACGGGCGAAAGCCGGGGCCAGTAAGGATTCCAGGTAGACCTCATGAAAACGCAACCGCTGCCGTGCCAGATACACGTCGATTTCCTGACTGTTGCCAAACTCCGCCAGCCCTGAAAGCGACATCTCGACTTCTTCGCCCGTGTCTTCGCGTAGCAGTTGCAGCCGGTAGTCGATGACGTGGGCTTGTACGCGTTTAAGAATGCCCCCTTCTTCGTGAGCATCACGCATCGTCACTTCGTGGAGCGCTACGTAATACTGATCGCCGTCCGCGCCCGTCTCGAAGGGCACGCCGAAAAGGGTTTTGTTGTCGCTGCGCATGGGCGTGCCCGAGAGCGCCACGCTGCACGTAAACGCGAGGTCGCTGATCTTCGACGCCCAGGTGCCATCGTCGGCAAGGTGGTGCACTTCATCGAAGACAAACATGCAGCGTCCGTGTTGGCAATATTCAAGCAACGCCCGGTGCCCCGCGTCGCCGCTGGCATACTGATAGGTGGTGATGATGATCTGGGTGCGCAGGTTCTTGAGGAAGACGCGGTCCGAGTCGGCCACGCAGAACGAAAGCGGGGGCGCGCCCAGGTCGCGGAACAGCGTTTTCAGCGCTTCGGGGTCCGCGTACTGGTCACGCAGGTTGCCACGGGGCACAAAGACTACCAGCTTGTCGGCTGCGCCAAGGTGGTAGGCGATGAGAAACGACGCCAATGCCGTGATGGTCTTCCCATAGCCCGGCACGAAGACACCGAGGTGATTCGGCACACCCTGCTGAAACGCGAGCGCCAGCTTATACAAAAACGCGTACTGCCCCCGGCGAAACGCAAAGTCGTTTTGCAGCCGAATGCCGGGGAGGTCGTTTTGAAGGGCTTGGGTGGTGGGATAAGACGGGGTAGACGGCTCGGAATCGGGTGCTGGCACCATGCGAAAGACTACGTCGCGTTGAACTTATTACATCCCGCTGAGACGGGGAACACCCGGCTGGTTTGGCGGGGCGCTAACATACAAAAACACATACTCCCTTGCTGTTATTTTTTGAGGCGCGAGAGTACTCACAAACCGTCCCCTTGAGGAAAGGATTTATGTCTCACTGCCGAACGTCTGCAATCCGGCTGGCAAGGCGGGCTTTACAGCTTTTTTGGCACTTGTTGCTGATTGGGACGCCTTTGATTTGGCCTTGCGCCACAGCGGCACGGACGAGCACGGTTCGCCGTACATCAGCTTGCGGGCGACGGCTTGCAGCTTTTGCGTGGCGAGCAGGTAGGCGTTCGTCGGCACCACCTTTCCGCCGCAGCCTTTCACCACCACGATGCGGTCCTGATACACGCTCCAATCTTCGGCTTCCAGCGCCCGCACAAAATGATCACGCACGAGGTCTTCCTTGGTCCCCACCGCCACCGACGCCGCGATATCCTCGAGCTTCGTCGCGAGGAGCATATACGCCCAGGTCGGCACGATGGCATCGGCAGAACAGAAGACCGCGACGTGCTGGTCGGCGTATTGATTCCAATCGTGGCCTTTCACATGCTGCCGGAATTCTTTCTCGCGCAGGATCAGTCCTTCCACCAGAAACGGCTCGATGTCGAGTTCGGCGATGGGCTTGTTGTCCCACAGCGCGTCGAGGTTGTACACTTCGATGTCGCTCTCTTCAACGCGATTGATAATGGGTTCCATGGGAAATGCTTGCTATCAGCTATTGGCTTTCGGCTATCACTGTTGTCTCTTCCTTTTTCCTTCTCAAACTACCTCCGATTCTCGCAGGTTGCCCACGCTGGCAATCACCTGCTCGGTGGCGTACGCCATCTCTTCTGCCGTGGTGAAACGTCCCAGGCTGAAGCGGATGGTGGAACGGGCATCATCCGGAGAAACACCCATGGCGGTGAGAACATGGCTGGGTTTAGGAGAACCGGACGAGCAGGCGCTTCCTGTTGACACGGCGAGGTCGCGGAGGGCCAGCATCAGTTTGTCGGCGGGCACGCCGGGGAACGTGATGTTGCTCGTCTGCGGGAGGCGCGGCGCAGCTTCGCCGTTAATGATGATGTCGCCCAGGGCCTCTTTGAGGTCGGATTCGAAGCGGTTGCGCAGGGCTTCCAGGCGCGCGGCCTCGTCTGGTTGGGCAGTCTGAGCTTCTTCCAACGCAGCGCCCAAACCAACGATACCCGGTGTGTTCAGCGTGCCGCCCCGGATGCCGTCTTCTTGCCCACCGCCCGTGTTCAGCGGGACGAGCCGGACGCGGGGCTGGCGTTTGCTGGCATACAAAAAGCCAACGCCTTTGGGCCCGTAGACCTTGTGCGCCGATCCGACCATGAGGTCCACCTGTGCAGCGGAAACAGGCACCTTGCCGATGGCCTGCGTCGTATCGCTCAGGAGCAAAATACCCCGTCCGCGCACGATCTCAGCAATCTCTTCCATTGGTTGCAGCACGCCCGTTTCATTGTTTGCCCACATGATGGCGACCATCACCGTTTTGTCAGTGATTGCGGCTTCAAGCGTATGAAGATCGACCAATCCACTGGACTGCACCGGCAGAATCGATACTTCTGCCCCATCGCGTTCGAGCGCCTTGCATGTATCCAGCACGGCTTTGTGCTCCGTTTCCACGGTGACGAGGTGGTTGCCCTTTCGACGGTACGCGGCTGCCACCCCTCGTATTGCCAGGTTTAACGCCTCTGTAGAGCCCGACGTAAACGTGATCTCGCGGGCCGCGGCCCCAATCATAGCGGCTACCTGTTCGCGGGCCTGATCCACACCTTCGCTGGCAGCCCATCCGAAGGCGTGGCCTTTGCTCGAGGGATTGCCAAAATGGGACGTAAAAAACGGAAGCATCCGCTCTACTACCCGCTCATCAACGGGCGTCGTTGCGTTGAAGTCGAGGTAAATCGGTAGTTTCATAACCCCCTGTTGTTGGTGCCCCTTTTCAACCTTTCCGACACGCTGAACGTTTCGCTTCGTGGTGCCTCTTCCTCGTTTGTTATCTTTCATCGACCTAAACGCATTCTGCCTATGTCTGCTTCTCTCCACATCGCCCCCGTCTCCAGCGACGCTGAGTGGCAGCACGTGCAACAGATCCGCACCAAGGTTTTTATTGAGGAGCAGGCATGCCCCCCAGAAGAAGAATGGGATGAATTCGACCAAACAAGCCGTCACTTACTCGGCTGGGTCGGGGAGAACCCGGTCGCGACGTCCCGATGGCGGGTCGTGACCCACAATGAAACACCCTTCGCCAAGTTGGAACGATTCGCGGTGTTGACTGCGTTCCGTGGGTGCGGGTACGGCAAGGAGATGATTCAAGCGACCCTGGATGATGCCCTCCATGCGGGCTACCCCGATGCCCTTTTACACGCACAGGCCCACCTACAGGCGCTTTATGGCGCTTTTGGCTTCATCCCCATCGGAGATATATTTGATGAGGCGGGCATTCCCCACATCACGATGATCCGCCCTGCCTGAAGTCCGCTTCCCGTTTCAGCGATTCACCTTAATTCGGCACCTCGGCGTTCAGGTCAGCCTGCACGATGTCCTGATTGATCCGCACTTCCACCTTTTGGCGCAGGGCGTCAAATCCTTCGGTTAGCGTCTCTTGCTGACGGCGGCGCATCAGCTGCGCCTGTGCTTGCGTCGAGTCGATCAGCGCCGTGGTTTGGCGGCCCGTCTGGCGAATGATGTGATAGCCAAAGCGGGTTTCTACCAGTTCCGGATACACCGCCCCCGAGTCGGCAATGGCGAAAGCCGCTTCTTCGAAGGGGGGCACCATCACGCCCCGGCCAAAAAAGCCGAGATTTCCGCCCTGGGCTGCGCTTCCGTCGTCGCTGTGACGCTGGGCCAAGCCTGCAAAATCGACACCCGAAAGGGCACTGTCCAAAACGGCCTCGGCGACCTGACGCAGCGAGTCACGGCCTGCGTCATCTACTTGCTGGGTCATAAACAAGATGTGCTGGGCGCTCACCTCTTCGGCCTGCTCTTGCTGAAAGGCCCGCAGTTCTTCTGCGGTGGGCTCCGGCGTGCTTTCCACGATTTGCTGTTGCAAGGCGCGCATTTTTAGTTCTACGGCCAAGGCACTGCGCAACGAGTCTTCCGTCATGCCCTGCTGCGCCATAATATTCTGAAACGTCTCTTCATCGGGGAAACGTCCTTTGATGGCAGCGACCTGTTCTTCTACTTCCGCCGGATCAGCTGTCAACCCACGGGCGTCGGCCTCGTGGGAAAGGATGTAACGCATGACAAAATCTTCCACCACGCTGCGCCGGAGCAGGGCGAACTGTGTTTCATCGAGTCCGACGGACATCGACTGCTGCAAAAAGCGTTCAATCTGTGTCTGGAAACGCTCGGTACTCAGGGTATCGGACCCATCCGATGCAACTACGATGGCTGCCACCAACGAGTCGGTAACCGGTGCCCCCATGCGATACATTTCCTCCTCATCGGTCGACGCTGCTGCCGGGCTGTCGGCACTTTCACAGCCGAGCCAAACCGCCCCGCAGACGATCAGCAAAATTCCTTGAAGCAACCATCCGTGACGGGACAAAAACCGTGTATTCATGCGTGAACACCGAGGCAAATAGGTGAGGATTAAACGATGCGCCCACTGACGCAGCGCCGCCCTTGTACAGGCACTTTGGCATTCGGGTCCATCCTCGGGTTGAGATTCCCGTTAAGAGCCACACCGTGATTGAAACTTAGTCTATCACCCACCCAAGTGTTTCTATAAGGTGGTCGCCCGACAGCCGCCGCTGGTTGGATGAGAGAAGGCGCCCCTGCGGATCGATCAGAAACCGGGTAGGAAAGGCCCGCACATAATAGGCTTCGAGAAGGGAATCACCCTCTGCCTGCACAATTTGCGGCCAGTGTACGGGACGGCTCGCCACAAAATCACGCACGGCGGCGGTGTCGTCTTTCGCAATGCCCACGATAATCAATGAATCTGCAAACCGCTGAGCCGCCGTTTCTAACACCGGACGTTCGACCCGGCAGGGTCCACACCAACTTCCCCAGAAGTCCAGCAATACGTACTGTCCCTGCAACGCCGCCAGGGAAACAGCGGTGCCGTCTTGCGCCACCGCCCGCAACGCGGGAGCGGGGTTTCCCATGGGCGGTGCCTTTCTTGCACCGGGCATAAAATCATGCTTCACCAACACGATGCGTTCCACACGAGCGTCGAGCACATCATAAAACGTGTCACCCAGTTGAACCCGCTCGTACGGCCGCACCCATTCGACGCGGGCATGGTCGGCTGGTTGTGGTTGAAAAGCGACCTGAACCTGATTTCCCGATTCGCAATAGACCAGGGCGATAGATTGTGCGCCTACCTCAAGGGTACCCGTGGATTCATGATCGCACGGGTTGCCCAACGCATTCGTTGACGATGCTGGAACCAGCGGCACCACATAATCAAGCGCAGGCGTAAGGTGCGGCTCCGTTTGCGCATGCACAATCAGCGGCATCCCGCCCATTATAAATAACCAGAGCCACGCCCTGCTCCCTTTCATTTACGGCTGTGCATCTTGGGGTGCAACGAAGTTCACATCGGCATCGGAGGGTGTATCGACCCAATCGGCGACGAAGATGTTGGTGTCGCGCGAGGGTTCGCGCGTTAGGTTGCGGTTGGACGCAAAGGCGATCTTGGAACCATCGAAACTGAACATCGGGAACGCATCGAAGGTGCCCGAGTGTGTGATCCGGCTGAGTCCGCTTCCATCGATGTTGATGAGGAAAAGGTCGAATTCTCGACCGCCCTCGTTCAGGGTATGATGGTTGGAGGAAAAGATAATTTGTTCGCCGCTGGGATGGAAAAACGGGGCCCAATTGGCACCGGGAAGGTCCGTGACCTGCTGCACGTTGCTGCCATCGATGTCAGCCACAAAAAGATTCAGCGCACCGGGCTCGATTAGTCCTTCGGATAACAGCCGCTGGTACGTAGCAGCAGCCTCTCCTTCGGGACGGCTGGCGCGCCAGACGATCTTCTGCGAATCGCGGGAGAAGAAGGCCCCCCCGTCATAACCAAGCCCGTCTGTGAGTTGCAACACCTCGCCCGTTTCGAGTTCGTAGCGCCACAACTCAAGATCGCCTGAGCGGGTTGACGTAAAGATGACAAAGCGGCCATCCGGCGAGACGGTGGCTTCGGCATCGTAGCCTTCGCCGCCGATCAGCAACTCCGTGTTTTGCCCGTTGGCATCGGTGACGTAAATATCATAGGTATCATAAATGGGCCACACATAGCGCCCTTGAGCAAAGGCAGGTGCTTCGGGGCAAGCGAGATTGCCTTCGTGCGTCGAGGCATACACCACCCGTCCATCGGGCAGGAAGTAGCTGCAGGTCGTGCGCCCGGTCCCGGTGGAGACGAGTTGGTATTGGGTACTGTCGTTGAGCGCCGACCCATCGGCGTTCATCAAGAAGATCTGGTCACAGCCCTGGTCATTAATGGTCGCCCAGTCGCTCTGGAAGATGAGTTGATCGTCATCGAAGCTCCAGTACGCTTCGGCATTGTTGCCCCCGTAGGTAAGCTGGCGGATGTTGCGCAGGTGAACCTCTCCGGCAAAACGGAGGGAGTCCGTGGTAGGATTGTAAGCATCCGTTGCCACCGGGACCTCCGGAGAATCCCCCACCGGGGCAGGGGCATCGGCACAACCGATCAGGGCCAGAAACAGAACAACGGTGATGAGGCGAGAAAACATATTGAAGAAAGAACGTTTGTGGTAGCGCTGGGGTTTGGAACATCATGTTACCGATTCCGGCCCTCGTTCGGCAACGGATGGGACGAATCTGAAACAGAACACGATAAAATCGGACCCGAAGATACAAAACCAAGATGGCTTTCGACGTAACCAACTTTGAACATGATGTGATTGCGACCAGCCACGACACCCCCGTGCTGGTTGATTTCTGGGCCCCGTGGTGCGGCCCGTGCCGCGTGCTCGGCCCCGTCCTTGAAAAACTGGCCCAGGAAGCTGACGGTGCCTGGACCCTCGCCAAAGTCAACAGCGACCAGTTCCCCGAGCTGTCGCAGCGTTACGGCGTGCGCGGCATTCCGGCCGTAAAGCTGTTTGTGGAGGGCGAGGTGGTGGACGAGTTCACCGGGGCCCTTCCAGAATACGCGGTAAAACAATGGCTGGAGAAGGCGCTGCCAACCGAAGCCCGGGCGGTCCTTGCGGAGGCCCAATCGATGCTCGAAGAAGGCAAAGGACCGGAGGCGGCCGTCCTGCTGGAGCATGTCCTTGAGCATGAACCCAACAACCCGGAGGCACGGCTGCTGCTGGCCCAGTTGCTACTCTTCGCCGAGCCCGAACGCGCCGCAGCGCTGGCGGAAGGGGCGGCTTCGTTCGCAGGGCCTTCGTACCTGCCTGTAGAAGATGCGATCAAAACCCTGGCTCCCATCCTCGCCGTTGCGTCAAAACCAGAGGCTTTGCCCGAAGACGATGGAAAAGCGGCCTATGCTGCCGCCCTTGAAGCCCTTGTCGCCCAGGAGTTCGATACTGCCGCAGAACAACTCATCAACGTGCTACAAACAAACCGCTATTACCACGAGGACGCCGCCCGCAAAACCGGCGTGGCCATGTTTACCTTGCTCGGTGCCCAGCACCCGGTCACCCAGCGTCATCGGCGCACCTTCGACATGTGGCTGTATTGAGGGATCGGAGATGTGGGAAGGTCGAAGCAGAATTGTCTGTTCTTTTAAAAAAATGAACCCTCTTCCCGCTTGACCCTTCCCTCTTCCCCCAAAACCCGTACCTTAGCGTTCTCCCCTGCACCGCTTACTGGCTCCTCATGTCCTCCGCCACCAGAATCCTCGTCGTCGACGACGAGCCCGACCTCGAAGAACTGATCCGCATGAAATTCCGGCGGCAGATACGCCGGGGTGAATACGACTTTTGTTTTGCTGGCAATGGTCTCGAAGCGCTGTCGCAATTGGAAAACGACGACACCATCGAGATCGTGCTGACGGACATTAACATGCCGCAGATGGATGGGCTGACGCTCCTGGAACGCATTGCCGACCTGGAACGCATGGTGGAATCCATCGTCATCTCGGCCTATGGAGACCTGCCCAACATCCGCACGGCGATGAACCGGGGAGCCTTCGATTTCCTGATCAAACCCATCGAATTGAACGATTTGGAAATCACGATCAACAAGTCGCGGGCCAATGTGATGCGGCTGAAACGGGCGGCAATGGTGCGGGACACGTTTGGGCGGTATGTCTCGGATGAGGTCGTCAACGAACTGCTCGATTCGTCCGAAGCGCTCGAGTTGGGTGGCCAGCGACGCACGGTGACGATGTTGATGAGTGATATCCGGGGGTTCTCGGCTATTTCGCAAACATTGCCGCCGGAGACGGTGGTGGACATGCTGAACGTGTACCTCGGACGCATGACCGAAATCATCACCCGCTATGGTGGCACCATCAACGAATTTATTGGCGACGCCATCTTTGTGCTCTTCGGCGCACCGATTCAACACGAAGACGACGCCGCGCGGGCCGTGGCCTGTGCCCTTGAGATGCAACAGGCAATGGATGAGGTGAACGAGAAGCTTCGCTCTCACGAGCTGCCGGTGCTAGAAATGGGGATTGGCATTAATACGGGCGACGTGGTGGTGGGCAATATCGGCTCAAAACACCGGATGAAGTATGCCGCCGTCGGGAGCCATGTAAACCTCACGGCCCGCATCGAGTCGTACACCGTGGGCGGCCAAATCCTGATCTCGGAAGGGACGTTGCAGGCCGTTCCAAACGCCAAGGTTAGTGGTGACATGCAGGTGCAAGCCAAAGGGTTCTCTGCGCCCATCCCCATCCACGACGTCCGCGGCATCGGCGCACCGTATCACTTTGTGCTCCCCCTCCACGAAGATACCATGGTCGAGTTGGAAGAACCCATTGCGTCCACCTTTACGGTGCTCGACGGCAAACATGTAGACGGCGGTCAGTTTACCGCTACCATTGAGCGCCTTTCTTCGGCGGCGGCTGTGGTGCACACTGATGTCGCCTTGCATCTGTTCGACAATCTCAAGATTGAGTTGCCCGCCCTCGACGGCACCGACGATCATCTTGGCGATTTATACGCTAAAGTTATTGAAACCGGCCCCGCCGACATGCGCTGGCTGCTACGATTTACTGCCGTACCTCAAGACGTGGGTACAGCCATCCGTGCCCGCTGCGCCCGTAGTTAAACACCACACCGATGCTTCGACTTGCTCAATACCTGTTGATGATTGGGGTCTGTGGGGCGTTTGCCCTCCCCCTTTGTGCGCAATCGGGCGAGGAGCCGGTGGAGGTGTTTGGTTATTTTCAAACGTCGGGCGAATTGTATTATGACAAACGGGACACGGATACCGGCACCTACACCACCTTTAATGCCCAGCAATTAAACATCCTTTTCCGGAAGCAGCTCAGTACGCGCTGGAGTTCTTTTATCAACGTCGAGTTTCTGAATTCTTTCTCGGCGAAAGACATGCTGGGCAGCGCCTCGCTTGATGAAGCCTGGGTGCGCTACCGCCGCAGCCGCCAGTTCGACCTGCGCATCGGGCTACAGGTGCCTCGGTTCAACAACCTCAACGAAATTAAAAACCGGACGCCCCTCCTTCCTTATGTCGTCCGGCCGATTGTGTATGAGGAATCCTTCAACGACTTCTTTGCCCTCGAAGAATTTGTCCCGGAGCGCGCGTTCGTTCAAGCTTCCGGGGTGTTTCCCGCCCCGGTCGTGAAGGTCGATTACGCCGTCTTCCTCGGCAACAGCCCCAACCTCGTTCGTAACGGAGAAGAAGCGCAATCAGGCACCGATAGCACGCTGACCTTTCTTGTGGGAGGGCGCATAGGCCTGCGCACCCCCGCCATCCGGTTTGGCGTTTCGGCCACACGGGATGAACTTAACTTTGCCGCCGATCTATCACGTACCCTCGGGTTGACCGACAACCGCCTGGTGGAGCGTCCGCGCTACCGCTGGGGCACCGACTTTTCGGTGAATGTGGGCCAGTGGCTGTTGGACGCCGAAGCCATCTGGATACGGTACGACTTCGACGTCACGCAGCTTAAGATTCAGCGCCAGTTTGCTTATGCCACCCTCGGCTATTACGCCACCGACCGTCTGTTTGTGTATGGTACATATTGGTATACCAACGAAGAAGCCGATGTCATCAACATCCATGAAAAAGCCAGCCTTGATGTGTATTCGGGGGGCGTCTCCTTCGCCGCGCTCGAACGTGTGACCTTAAAGGCCCAGTATGCGGCGGTAGAGATCGACTACTTTGATTCATCTCTTCCGCCAGAAGAAGAACATGGCGGAGGCGTCCTTCATATTTTTACGATGGCGGTGTCAGTGCTCTTTTAATCTGCTTATGTCTGTTTGCTACCTCCTTGATGCTTTATTCCTGCGCCGGGTTGCCCTGTTGGGTATCCTGGGGCTGGCTATGGGCATCGGGGGCGGTCAAGCAAACGCACAGGTACTCGTGATCGCCCATGCGTCGGTCCCTGCCGATACCATCACCCAGACTGAATTGCTAGACCTCTACACGGGTGAGGTGAGGTTCTGGCACAACGGCGAGCATGTGATCATTTACGACCTCCAATCCCAAGGCGAAACCCGCGACTCATTTTATACCTTCTTGGGAAAAACCTCCTCCCGCATCAAATCGATCTGGCTTCGGCGTAAACTATCTGGAGAAGGCGACCCGCCTGAACGGCTTGCCAGCGAAGAAGAACTGCTGGTTCGGGTGCAGTCGACCCCCGGCGCGATTGGGTTTGTGGCCCTCGCTGGCGTACCTCCTGATGTGAAAGTCCTCACCCGCATCAGCCCGAACCTCGCTCAGTAGCCCCGAATAACTGCCGGACACGACCATGCGCAACCTGCCGCTCGGCGCAAAACAAGGCATCGGCTTTGGCCTGATCCTGTTGCTGATGGCGGGTATGACGGGCTTTGCCATTCAGCGCCTCCAGGAGCTACGCGGCGAGTTGGACCAGGTAAACAACTACTGGATGCAGCGCGTCATCGCCATCTCAAGCCTCAACTTGAATGCCGCCAGCCTGCGCAACATGCAGCTCCAGCAGGTACTCACCCAGAATGACGACAGCCAGGCCGCCCTCACCGAGCACATCCTCGACATGGTGATGGCCACTGAGGACGACCATGACCGCTACTTCCAACTCAAATCCGATACGTCCCGTACCCGCTTTTATTCGGAGGAAGAAGAGGCGGCCTATTCGAACTTTAACAGCAGTTGGGAAGAGTATCAGGAACTCACCATCACAGCGTTTAGCCTGCAACAAGAGGACGCCACCAACATGGCCCTGGGATTGCTAACCGGTGAGGCCGCGCGCACCTTTGAACGGGTCGAGTCCTCCGTGCAGCAACTCGTTGAACTGAATACGGAGGGCGCAGCCGAGGCGGTGGCCCGTGCCGAAGAAACGTTTGCCTCCACGCGCACCATCACGCACACCCTGTTTGCCATCACCATTCTGCTCTCCATCATCATCGCGTATGTGCTGGTGCAGTTGATTGTGGATCCGGTGCGCCAGCTTAAAATCGCCGCGGAGCGGGTCGCCAAGGGCAACCTGAACGTGCGGCTCGACATGACCAACCGGGACGAGATTGGCAGCCTCGCCCGCTCCTTCAACCGCATGACCGATTCGCTCCGTGATGCCAAAATCCAAACGGAACAGCAGCAGGCCCGCATCGAACAGAAAAATCAAGAATTAGAAGCGGCACTGGAACGGCTTCAGGAAACCCAGCAGCAACTGTTGCTCAAAGAAAAAATGGCCTCGCTGGGGCAGCTTACGGCAGGAATCGCGCACGAAATCAAGAATCCGCTCAACTTCATCAACAACTTCTCCCAGCTTTCGGTGGAAGTCGCCGATGAATTAGTTGAAGAACTGCGCTTGCACCCAAACGCCCCGGTTCATGAGGTGATGCCGCTGATTCAGGAGTTGATTGACGATTTAAAAACAAGCAACACGAAGATTGCCACCCATGGCAAACGGGCCGATCGCATCGTTAAGGGCATGCTCCAGCATTCACGCGGTTCGGCCAGCGACTTCCAGAAAACGGACCTAAACGCGCTTCTGGAGGAATACATCAACCTCGCTTATCACGGGATGCGAGCCACACAACACGGCTTCCATGCCGAAATTTTGCGAACGCTTGATCCTAAGGTCGGCAATCTGCGGCTCGTTCCCCAAGAAATGGGGCGGGTCTTCATCAACCTTTTCCAGAATGCTTTCTACGCCTTAATAAAGCGTTCGCAAGCAGAATCGCCGGACTTCCGCCCCACGCTTACCGTTGCCACCGAGCGCCATCCTTCTCACGTCTTAATCACCGTGACCGATAACGGTGGCGGCATCCCCGAATCCATTCGCGACCGCATCTTCGAGCCGTTTTTTACGACCAAACCCACGGGTGAAGGCACCGGACTGGGCCTTTCCTTGAGCTACGACATCGTGGTGCAAGGCCACCGTGGGACCATCACCGTGGACAGCGAGGAGGGCGAAACAACCACGTTTTGGCTCACCCTACCCGTGTAACAGAGGCATTCGGGCGAACCGGCCATATGATGCCGGTCGTGTGACTCCGAACCAGTCCGCCGTAGGGAGAAAACCGGATCGCCCTCCGACCAATTCGCCAAAGGGGTTGGTTCTTTGCCACAGAATGTGGAGTTTAGCGCCTGCGTTTGCTGAAAGCGCTTTTGTCTACCCCACCCTTCAGGCTTACCCCCACCCCCGTGATTGAGCTCCATCCCCTCCTGATTCTCGCCATCGGCCTCCTGACTGTCATCGGGATGATCCTGGCGCTGCGTATCAACGCCTTTATCGCCCTCCTTTCAGCAGCCCTCGTCGTCAGCCTGCTGGCTCCCGGCGAATGGGCAAGTAAGGTTGCCCGCGTGGCAGAGGCGTTTGGAAGCACGGCAGGGGGTATTGGGATTGTCATTGCGTTGGCAGCAGTCATTGGGCTCTGCCTGCTCGGCAGCGGCGCCGCGGACCGCATTGTGCGGTGGTTCCTGTCCCTCCTGGGGGAAAAACGCGGTCATGCGGCGCTGCTATCCAGCGGGTTTGTGCTTTCCGTGCCCGTGTTTTTCGACACCGTTTTTTACCTCCTCGTCCCCCTTGCCCGGTCGATGTATGGACGTACGGGACGGGATTACCTGAAATACCTGCTTGCCGTAGCGGGAGGCGCTGCAATTACGCACAACCTCGTTCCTCCCACCCCAGGACCGCTCATCATGGCGGATACCCTCGGCGTGGAAGTGGGCGTGATGATTCTTGTCGGGGCGGTTGTCGCCATCCCCGTAGCGATCGTGTGCCTCTTCCTGATTGGCTGGTTCAATCAGCGCCTCGACATCCCCATGCGGTCTATAGGCGATCAGGATGAGCCCGAGCCCCTGCCCGACGACGCGCTGCCGGGCCTTGGTGTCTCGCTGCTTCCCATCATTCTCCCTGTGGTGCTGATTGCTTCGAACACCATCGTTCAGACCACGGCACCCGACGGCGCATTGGCGTCGTGGACCGCGGTGTTGGGCAACCCGAATCTGGCCTTGCTCTTTGCGGCGGCAATCAGCATGGTGGTGTATGTCCGGCAGCGTACCCCGTCAAAAAGTGAATTCGGCCTGCTCATGGAAAAGGCCCTGATGAGCGGGGGCCTGATTATCCTCATCACGGCGGCAGGGGGAGCCTTCGGTGCCATGTTGCGGGCAGCGGAAATCGGCACGTCCCTTGAAAACATGTTTGGCGATTCAGAAGCCACCGGGATGCTTCTCCTTTTTCTTGGTTTTGGGGTTTCCAGCCTGCTCAAGATTGCCCAGGGCTCCAGTACCGTCGCCATGATTACCACCTCGGCGATGCTGGCGTCGTTGCTCACCTCCGGCACGCTCAGCTTCCACCCGGTCTACCTGGCCACCGCCATCGGCAGCGGCGCAATGGTGGGCTCGTGGATGAATGACAGCGGCTTCTGGATCTTCGCCAAGATGGGTGGCCTCACCGAGGCTGAGTCGCTGAAAACCTGGACTCCGTTGCTGGCCCTGCTGGGCGTGGCGGCGTTTGTCGTGACCCTGCTCATGGCGCTGGTTCTTCCGCTAACCTAATCCTGCTACTCCCTTCGGACTATCCCGCTGCCCCCTTCGTAGTGGGTGGGATACGCCCGTTGAACGCTTTTGCCGTTCCTCGCCCGCCGGGACTTTTTTCGACAGGTTGAGGGGTCGAAATTCGGCATCATGGTGCTCGCTCGTTTCCGATGCGGCCCCGATTTCCGAATCTATCCCCTAGCTGCCTGTCGGCCTGATGAAGTACTTGCTGTGCGTTTTTCTCCTGCTATTGTTCGCCTCAACAACGGTTGCTCAGACCATCACCATTACGACGCTGAATTGTGGGTCGCCCACGTATAACCTGTCGCCGAACTCGCCCGACGCGACGGGGCGCAACATTTACATCGATCCCATATCACCTTCAAACTTCATCCAGTTTAATCCCTCCCTCAACCAGTGGGAATGGGTGTTTTTTGCCGCCTTTGTGTTCGCCTATTCTCCGTTTCCATCTACTCCCAACCCGCCTGACTTTATCGCCGGAAACTGGCAAGAGAATTCAACTTCGCCGTGTGGATTTCAAAATATTTCCGGAGATGGGACCCAGGACTTTCTCCCTGTTGAACTAACCACTTTCGACGCCCTCGCCGATGGCGCGTCGGTGCGGCTCGGATGGACCACGGCTTCCGAGACGAACAACGCCGGATTTGAGGTGCAGCATCAGGCTCCGAGCCAGGTTGACTTTTCCTTGCTGGACTTCATCCCTGGCAACGGCACCACCATCGAGCCGCAAACGTATGCTTTTTTGCTTCAAGACCTGACGCCGGGCATCCACCGTTTTCGCCTCAAGCAGGTGGACTTCGACGGCACGTTCGACTATTCCCCCGTGATTGAAGTAGCGCTGGACCTGCCGGGACGACTGTTTTTGAGCGAGGTTTATCCGAATCCCTTTAACCCAGAGGCCACGGTTAGCTTCTCAACAGCGGTCACGATGCCCGTGACGCTCACGCTCTTCGATCTGCTCGGACGCCCCGTAGCCTCCCTTTTCGACGGCATTTCCCAAGCCCAGCAAACCCATTCCATTCGCATCGACGGAACGCCGCTTGCCACAGGTACCTATTTGTTGCGGCTTGATGGGGATGGCATGATAGAAACGCGCTTGGTGAGTTTGTTGAAGTAGGACTCCAAGAGCACCCGTTTAAACCAAACATCCGGCTATGGCTCGGGCTGACCGAATGGATCATCAGGGAGGCGCACACGGGCAGAGCGACCTGCCTCGTGCTGGTGCAGCAGCGCGAGCCCCAATCCAGCCGCTCCATAGAAATATCCCGTGTACGAAGCCGAATCACCCACCGCTTGCTGGAACCCATATGTTGGGAGCCGCCAGAAACGCCCGTCCGCGCTGACCTGGGATTGTTGAAGGATCGCATCCGCGATTTCCTGGCTGCGGGTAGCAAACGCAGAATTCCTTGCTTGATAGGCAAGAAGCAACGGTATTGCCCCGGCTGTACCAAACCGCTGATCAATGGTGAACGGGCCCGTCCACCG
>JAUIDY010000086.1 GCA_030428385.1 Rhodothermia bacterium
AGTACGTCCCCCGCCATGCGATCGTCGCGGCGGTGGCCGCATCCGAGCCCGTGCCTTCAGCAAACGAGAGCGTGTAGTTGGCATTCATCGCCACGCCCCGCGTACGCCGCAGGTCAAACTCGAAGGTCGCCCCTTTCGTCGTGGTGAAGTCCACGTTGAAGTGGCCGTAGTAGCCGGGACTCGGGAACGACGCGTTGAGCGTACGACGACCGATCTTGTTCTTCTGCGTGCGGTAGAAGCCCGAGAGCTGGAGTGCCGCACGGGCGCCGAGGCGCTGGCGGAAGCCGAGTTCGTACTGCGTCGTCACTTCCGGCTCCAGCGCGGGGTTGTTAAACGCCGAGCCCGACGTGATGTCGAGGTGGCCCTGCGCAGGCAAGAACGCGCGTTCGGTGGGCCGCTGGGCGAGCACGTTGTAGGAAGCGAAGAAGAGGGCCTGGTCGGTAACCGGGAAGCTCACGCCGAGGCGAGGCTGGAAGGTGACCTGCGGCTCGTAGTCTTCAAACGCCGTCGAGGCAGCAGCACCGCTATCGGCAGGACCGCCGAGTTGGGTGATGGCCTGCCGTCCGGCAGCGGCTCCATTGGCATCGTAGAAGTTGCCCTCTACATCTCGGAAGCCCACCACGTCGCCTGCGGGATCGCCGCCATCGAAGTACACCGCGTAGTCGTCGCCGATGTTATCCGGCACGGCCGACTGCACGTCGCCCGCCCGTACGATGGGCGAGAACGCAAACGGGTCGATGAGTTGCTGCGTGTTGTTGTCAAAGACATCGACGCGGAGGCCGAGGTCGAGGATGATGTCGCGAAATTCGACCTTGTCGCGGATATAACCGGCATAGTAGACGGGTTGGTACGGAGCGATGTTGTAGTTTTCGCCTGCTTCAAAGGCATCGATATCGCCATCGTCCACCTCGTTGATCCCGAGGTAGTCGTAGCCATACCACCCGAGGCCCTGGCCCCACACGATGAGCGACTTGACCACATCGTAGTCGAGGTCGGAATACTGGTCCACGGCCTGCGCCGGGACTTCAGGGCTGCCGTCGTTGTAGTACCGCGCCAGCTGCCCGCCGAAGATGTCGAAGGCCCGTTCGGTGCGCTGTTCAAACTCACCGCCGAATTCTAGCTGATGCAGCCCCACCTGCGTGGTGGCGTTGGCCGCGAGGCGGAATTGCTCCCGGTCGCGCTTCGTGTACTGCGTCAGGCGCGTGCCCGGGAGGCCAAAGAGCCCATGTACACCCGAAGCCGACGGCAGGCTGCCATCTTCAAAGCTCTGCTCGTACGTGCCCGAGTCCTGATCGAACTGCCAGTAGTTGCGCGCGATGTCGTTCACATCAAAGGCGATGGTCGGGTTGCCGTTGGCGTCCAATCCATCGAAGTCGCCATAGAACAAGAGGTCTTCCACATTTTCGGAGAAGCCATTCGGGTGGCGTACAAAGTAGTCGTTGTTGTAGCTCGCCGTGATTTCGTAGAACGTGGAGCCCGACAGGTACTGCCGCCAGGTGGCCGACCCGCGCCAGCTCGTCTGCCGCTGGTCCAGATGGACATTGCTGGCATAGAGCGACCGCGTGAAGTTGTAGGTTTCCTGTTCGCGGTTGTTAAAGCCGCCTGACACCCGCAAGCTGGTGTTCGATGTTGGCTGGAACGTCAGGCTTCCGTTGACATTGAGGTCAGTCAGCGGATGGTCTTTGCCCGTCTGCTGCTCGAAGTCCGAATCGGTCAAAAACACCGTGCCGCTGCGCAGCGTCGTGTTTGAGAGGTGGTCATCAGCCCCAATCACGCCGCGCTCTTGCAGCAAGGCTTCGACGGCGGCCAGATCCAGCGCGCCCGATTCAATGTCGCTCGGGAAAGGCACAAAGCGTTCGGTGCCATCGCCGCCAATCACTTCCACGACCTGCGGGTTGGTCTCCAGGGAACGCAGCGCATCGTCGGTCAGCGTGTACGTGTCGATGGCAAACGGCGTCTGGTCGCTCTGGTGAATCCCTTCCACGGAGGCGAAGAAGCTCAGCTTGCGCTCGATAATGGGTCCACCCACCGATAGCGAGGCCAGGTTGTAGCCAAAGTCATCCAGCACCTGGCTGGTGATGGCCTCCACCGACCCGAAGAACTCCGAGCCGACGCCTGACTTGGTGGTGATGGAGATAATGCCCGACTGCGCATCGCCGTAGCGGGCCGGCACGGTACCGATGAGCATTTCCTGCTCCTGCACCGCCGACTGCGGCACGGCCGCCGCACGCGCGCCGCCCACAATCTTGACGCCGTCCACGTAGTAGACCACTTCTTCTTCGCGGCCCCCACGGATAAAGAGGTTTGCCGAGCCGTCGTTCGAGACGACCCCGCCCTGGATGGCGGCTACCGAGGCGGTACCCCGCACCGGCAGGTTCTGAATGTCTTCCCCACTCACCGTGCGTGGGGCCCCGATGGCGTCTTTCTGAATGAGCGGGCGCTCATATTCGACGACGATTTCATCGAGTTCCTGGCCTTCGGCGAGGCTAAAGTTGATCTCGCGCGTGTAGCCCGAGTTAATTTCGACGTTGGCGACGGTGGATGACTGAAACCCCACGAAGGAGGCCTGTATGTCATACACGCCAACGGGCACCCCGATGATAAAATAATTGCCGTCCACATCGGCGGCGGTACCCAGGGTGGTGCCGACAACCAACACGTTGGCGCCCGGCAAGGGATCTCCCGCCGCATCGAGGACTTGCCCGGCAAGCTTCCCTGTCGCTTGGGCCGAAGCAAGACCTGCTGTCGTCAGCGCAAGAAGAGCGAGCATTCCTACCATACGGGAAAGGGAAAGCTGCAGGCCTCCGCGCTGGAGCCTGTTCCGTAACCGTAGAGTCTCCATAGGTTTGATATACGTTGATGAGTAATAATGGGGTTGTGGGGGGTGGCAACCGTGAGTTGTGGGGATGCGGGGTGGTGGCAACGAAGGGTGGTTCGCTGGTGGCTACGGTGGCGGGTGTAAAAAACCCAGGCAGCACGGTCTAACATCCCCACATGTAGACCGTGCTACCCGAATTCGTTAGCCACACACTCCACACCTTTGAGGAGGTAGCCGTGAAGTGCAGCGTAAGGATAGGCGGTGGGTGTGCGCGCACGAAGCACTCTTTGGCGAGTGGCAACGACGCTTCCGTGAATGGCAACAGGACGTACGCTGTACTGCAAAAGAGAGGGTAGCATTTTTCCCCTGCTTCGAGGGGTCAGGAGCTGTTTGGCTCCCTTTTGCCCGCTCCGGCGCGGGGCGTGGGAGCCATTGGACAAACCGTAGCGTGCAACTCACCCCGTGATTGGGGCGGTTCGGCGATATCAAAAAGCATGTGGCATGCGTGAATCCTAGACTATATTCGTCCGTGAAGACGGAGGAACGGGTCTCCGTTGATCACCCAAGGCCTGATTGCGCACGATTGGCTGTATGTAATGAACCGCTACCCCCCATCTCTTAAACACATAAGGCACGTCCACCCCTGGCGCGTCTCCAAGGCTGACCCCGTAGCGGTTCCGCCCACCGACGACCCCGCGGTGTCTCTGCCTTCCGGCTTCTTCCGGCCCCGGCTGGTGGTAGCGGCCTGGACGGTGGTAGCGCTCGTATTTTTGTTGCAGCGCCTCTTCCTGTACGTCACCGGCCATGGCCCGCTGAGCGCCGAGGTGGTGGTGTGGAGCTTCCTGGGCTGGTATGTGTGGGTGCCCAACACCTTCCTTATTCTATGGATGGCACGGCGCTTTCCCATTGAGCGCGGGCGCAGTGTGCGGGCGCTGGCCCTGCATGCCGGGGCCGCCCTCGGCGTCTCGCTGATCGGGGTGACCCTGTACCTGGCCGTCCGCATTGGCTGGTCCTTGCTCGCAGGCGACGGCTTCCTCTCTGAAAACACTTTCGGCACGTGGCTGCTCACCCTCATGGGCCACTCGCTGGCGCTCGACGTGCTGATCTACGCCGGGCTGGTCACGATCATCCACGCTTTTACGTATTACCGCCGTAGCCTCGACCAGGAGCGCAAACTGAACCATGCCCAGCTTCATGCGCTCAAACTGGAACTCAACCCGCACTTTCTGCTGAACGCCCTCACGACCGTGGGCTTCCTCGTGCGGCGGGGGCAACAAACCGAAGCCGTCAACACCCTCGACGGCATCGGGGCACTGCTGCGGCAGGTGCTCGACAGCACCAAGGTGCAAGAGGTCCCGCTGGATCAGGAAATCGACTTCCTGAAGGCCTACATCGCCATCGAAAAAATGCGCTTCCCCGACCGGTTGCAGGTGGAGTTTGCCCTCGAACCCGAGGTGTCACGTGCCCGCATTCCGGCTCTGCTGTTGCAACCCCTTGTCGAAAACGCCATCAAGCACGGCATCAGCCGCCTCGATGGTCCGGGGCAGGTGCTCATCCGCGCGCGGCGCGTGGGCGACATGCTGTACCTGCAGGTGCGCGACAATGGCCCCGGCACGGTACCCGAAGCACCCACTCGTGGTACGGGCGTGGGTCTTGCCAACGTCCAGGCGCGCCTGCATCAGCTGTATGGTGATGTCCACCTGTTTAACCTGTATAACCATGTAGATGGCGGGGCCGTCGTCGACATCGCCGTGCCCTTCGTCCGCGAACCAGACCATGCGCCTCCTCCGCGTCCTCCGGTGGTGGCGGTGCCCCGCCCGGCGTAACCCTCCCCCTTTCTTTTTCGCTCATTCCGTACCACCCGCTCTCCTTTAAGCCGTCGATCTATGGCCTTACGTGTACTGCTTGTTGATGATGAACCGTTTATCCGTGAAGGGCTTCGGGAGGTGTTGGACCGTGAACCGGGCATCCAGGTCATCGGCGAGTGCACCAATGGGCGCGACGCGCTCCACACCATCCGCAGTGAACAACCCGACCTCGTCTTTCTGGATGTGGAAATGCCAGGCATGGATGGCTTGGCGATGCTGAGTGCCCTGACCCCCGACGAGACGCCGTACATCGTCTTTACCACGGCCTTCGACCGCTACGCGCTGCAAGCCTTCGAGGCAGGCGCGGTCGATTACCTGCTGAAGCCGTTCAACGACGAGCGCCTGCGCAACGCCGTGCAACGCGCCCGGACCCGGCTGCATGACCACGAGGCCGAGGTGCTCAACCAGAAGCTGGGCGACTTGCTGTCTCACCTAGACCGCACCAGCCGTCCCGAGCCACCGCCTGCCGATGAGGACGATGATGACCTGAGCTTCGGAAACCGTATTCCCGTGAAAGAAGAAGGGCGCATCACGTTCGTCACGGTGGAAGACGTGGATTGGATCGAAGCCGCCGACAACTACGTGATCCTCCACATCGGCCCCCGCACCCACATGGTGCACGAGTCGATGCAAAACATGGCAGCCCGCCTCGACTCCAAACAGTTCTTGCGTATCCACCGCTCACGCATCGTGAACCTGCAACGCATCAAGGCACTGCATCCGCTGCGATACGGCGAATACCAACTCGTGCTGCACAACGGCACCCGCCTCACCTCCAGCCGCAGCCGCAGCAAAGCCCTCCTCGAAATGCTGGGGGTAAAGGGGTAAGGGAATGGGGAATGGGGAGTAGGGTTTAGGGGTGCGCTGTCTTGGGGAGCATGTGATGGAACACAAGCATGTCGTTGGGGCAATCGCCCTCTTCTTTACTGCCTGTGTGCTGACGGCGTGGGCGGGCAACGCCCAACCGGTAGCCAACGAACGCCAGATACGGGAACTGATCAGGACGCGCACCGACGCCGAGCAGTTGGCAGCGCTGCTGGGATCGCCGTGCCTGGAGGCACCGAACAATCAGGCGTGGCAAACGGGCGATTCGATACAGGCGTTGCTCCCGCTTTCCAAGGTGCGCGAAATCCTTGTTGACCAGCCCGTGCCACGCGACCAGGTGGTCGCCATTCTGCTGAGGGGACAGTTGGTGGACTATCGTGACCTGCCCCTTGTCCATCGTCGCCTGGGGTTTCATGTCAGCATCGTCATGAATGATAGCACCTGTTACAGCGTTCAATGGGACGGCGCGTTGGAGCATGGCGGCAGGCTGGGCAGGCACTGGTTTGCGGTACCGTGAGTAGCACGCGCCGGGCGTTCGCTACTTCTCCTATTCGACATCCGCCCTTCGTTACGCAAACCCGGCGTTCCCCGTTTACACTTCGCCCAGATTCCTGTATACTGCATCCATGCCTTTCCACGATGGGGCCGCAGGGCATCGCTGTCTTTGCAGGCGGTTCATGTGTGGCCGCCGGCCCCGCGCCCATCGCGTTTTTCAGTGCGTTTCGCCCGCTTTTCCTCGCGTTCACCCGTCCCGATACCATGAGCCGACAAACCGTTGCCACCGACCAGCACCTGACGAACATCGATCAGCTTGCCATCAACACCATCCGCACCCTCTCGATGGATGCCGTGCAGGAGGCCAACTCGGGCCACCCCGGCACGCCCATGGCGCTGGCCCCGGTGGCGTATGAACTATGGCAGCACTTCCTGCGCTTCGACCCCAACGACCCCATCTGGCCCAACCGCGACCGCTTCGTGCTGTCCGTCGGTCACGCCTCCATGCTGCTCTATTCGATGCTGCACCTGGCGCAGGTGAAGGCCGTCAACCCCAAGTACGAGACGCTCGGCGAACTCTCCGTGTCGCTGAACGACATCAAGAACTTCCGGCAGTTGGAGAGCCGCTGCCCCGGTCACCCAGAATACCGCTGGACCTCCGGCGTAGAAACGACCACCGGCCCGCTCGGACAGGGCGTGGCGACCAGTGTGGGCATGGCCATCGCCGAGCGCTGGATGGCGGCGCACTTCAACCGCCCCGGCTTTAAGCTTTTTGACTACGACGTGTACGCGCTGGCAGGCGACGGCTGCATGATGGAAGGCGTCTCCAGCGAGGCGGCGTCGCTGGCGGCCCACCTGAAGCTAAGCAATCTGTGCTGGGTCTACGACAACAACAAAATCACTATCGAAGGCCACACCGACTGGGCCTTCTCGGAAGACGTGGCGACGCGCTTCATCAGCTACGGCTGGAACGTCACCCGCGTGGGCGATGCCAACGACCTGGACATGCTGAAACGGGCGTTTAACACGTTCAAAAGCACCACCGACCGCCCGACGCTTATCATCGTGGACAGCCACATCGCGTGGGGCTCGCCCAACAAGCAGGACACCCACGGCGCACACGGCTCGCCGCTCGGCGAAGAAGAAATCCGCCTGACGAAGCGCAACTACGGCTGGCCCGAAGACGCCAAGTTTCTGGTTCCGGACGAAGTGCTCGGTCATTTCCGCAACGGCATGGGCCAGCGCGGGCACGGCCTCCGCGAGGAGTGGATGGCGCTGTTCGACGCCTACAAGGCCGAATACCCTGAACTGGCCGACCACCTGTACAAGATGCAACACCGCCAGCTTCCCGACGGCTGGGACGACGGCCTGCCCACGTATCCTGCCGATGCCAAAGGCAATGCTAGCCGCAACACGTCCGGGCAGGTGTTAAACGCCATCGCCAAAAACGTCCCGTGGCTCATCGGCGGTTCGGCGGACCTTGCTCCCTCGACCAAGACGCGGCTCACGTTCGACGGCGCGGGCGACTTCACCGCCAAGGACTACAGCGGGCGCAACTTCCACTTTGGCGTCCGCGAACACGCGATGGGGTCGATTCTGAACGGCATGTCGCTGTGCAAGGTGCGACCGTACGGCTCCGGGTTTATGATCTTCAGCGACTACGCCCGCCCGGCGATCCGGCTGAGCGCGCTGATGGAGATCCCCGTCATCCACATCTTTACGCACGACTCCATCGGCGTGGGCGAGGACGGCCCGACGCATCAGCCTATCGAGCAACTGGCCTCGCTACGGGCCGTTCCGGGGCTGGTGGTGCTGCGTCCCGGCGACGCGAATGAGGTGGTGGAGGCATGGCGCGTGATCATGGAACTGCACCACGAGCCCGCCGCGCTTATCCTCAGCCGCCAGAACCTGCCCACGCTCGACCGTACGAAGTATGCCTCGGCAAGCGGTGTGGCACAAGGCGCGTACATCCTGGCCGACAGTGGTGGCACGCCCGACGTGATCCTGATGGCCAGCGGCAGCGAGGTCTCGCTGTGCGTGAATGCCTATGAGCAACTCACCGCCGACGGCATAAAAGCCCGCGTGGTGTCGATGCCGTCGTGGGAACTCTTCGAGCACCAGCCGCAGGACTACAAAGATGCTGTGCTGCCACCCAGCGTGACAGCCCGCGTGGCGGTGGAACAGGCTTCCACCCTGGGATGGGGGCGCTACACCGGCTTGGGCGGGCGCATCATTGGGATGCAGACGTTTGGCGCGTCAGCCCCGCTGGCGGCGCTGCAAGAAGAGTTTGGCTTTACCCCCGACCGCGTAGCCGAGGCCGCCCGCGAACTCCTTTGAGGGAAGGGGAAAGCGGGTTGCGGGAAGAGGAAAACGCACCAACCATGCACCCGTAGGGGTCGTCCCCCGTGGCGACCCTGTGCGGGAAAACTCCCGATCTAGGCCACCTGGTCGAAGGAAAACACCCGTCGCACGCCGTGTGCTCATGGAAGCGAAAGAAATGAACCACTTCTTAAAAGTGGTTGCTGACAACATCTGCCACCGAACCATGGTCTGGGAATGATCGAAACGAAGCTGCTCGTCGGGAGATACCTGCAATTCACCCCGGGCGCGAGCCAGCACCTGCCTGCGGGTGCCCATGTACCCGCGTTTAAAAACATCAATTGTCCACCGCTGACCATCCAGCAATCGACACGGCACAACCCGGGCGCGGCCTACAACCCCTTCCGCAACGTGGGCGGCCAGCGGGAGAGCGCCGTGGTGGGTGGCACCAACGCGAACAAGGTCCACCGCAATTTTAAGTGGCTGCCCTGGTGTGCTGGAGATATTGCCGAGACGACCTTGGACCGCGATGTGCTGACGGGGCCGATGTCGGGATGTACGCTCCTGTACTATCGGCGAGGGGGTGTCCTCAAGGCCGGGCATATCGGCACGGTGACGGTGACAGCGGCGCTGCCTGCCACCATCAACACCAACGTAAAAGCCGTCTGGAACAACTTTGCGAACGCAAACCCCGGCGATGTGCTTGGCGGCTTCAACCCCGTGGGGGCGACGGTTCCGGGACATCCGCCTGCGCAACCCGGCGATGTGGGCGGGCAGACGTGGGGACTCATCACGACAAACGGCTTGTTTTATGCCATCAACGTGTGGGTGCAGAACGCCCCGCCCAACACCTATCGCATTGCGGGCGTACATCCGGTGCAATCAATGACGCTGCCGCAACTGCAAAACCTGTAGCCACCACGAGGACCGGCCGCGCTTTCAGGCGCGGTGGTGCCCACGTATGGTTCCGGTCGAGGCGGTGTCAGGCGGCGGCATCAAGGGAGCTGCGGACGGTAGTGCCCCGGTTCAGGACGTGCGTGTAAATCATGGTCGTGCGCACGTCTTTGTGGCCCCGCAATTCCTACACGGTGCGGATGTCCCCGGATTGGGGTCCGGGGCAGACTCCCCATCGCCGTAAGGGTGTTCGGTACGTATGCGCTAGGGCCGCAGGCGACCGTGTGAATTGTCCCACCATGTATATAATTGCCCTCTGCTGTTTCGGTATTTACATGATATGAAGATGTTAGACCTAGTAGGTTATATTGCCGGTTCGGCACGCGTTGTTGATCCCCACTGTCTACGGATCGTCCGATAGTCCGGGTCTCTTGCCTATCCCTTGAAACCAGTTTCGATGCTCTATTCCATACTTGTTCTCGGTGCAGCGCAGGGACTTTTTCTGGCACTTCTGCTCGTATCCAAGCGCATCGGCTCCACGGCGAACAAGGTGTTAGCAGCCTCCATGGTGGTGTACTCCGTGTATATCGCATCCGCTGTGTATTATGGTCGTTCCCTCTTTTTGGAGTACCCACATCTTATTGGCACGACGGAGCCCGTTGTCTTTCTTTTTGGGCCGCTCATCTATCTTTATACCAGAATTGTAAGTTCGGGGGAGTCCACCTTCAGAACGAAGTACTGGTTGCACTTTCTGCCCTTCTTTGTGTACACGCTCTACCTGGTGCCCATTTTTTTGATGGAGGTTCCTGCCAAAATCGAGCTTGTTGAGCAGGTCATTAGAGATGAAGGGCCGCTTGACCTGGCGATTGCCAATCAGTTGAAGTTTGTACATGGCATTACGTATGTCGTTATGACGTTCCTGGTCCTGCGACGACACGAAGTGCGTATTCGGAATCAGTTCTCCGATATTGAAAAAATCAATTTGCACTGGCTCCGGAATCTGATGATTGGCACCATCGCCGTCTGGATGATCGCAACGGGGCTCAATGTGTTAGATCTCCTTGGGCTGTCAGCAATCAATGAGGAGCAGATGGTCACTCTGGCCATATCCGTTTTAATCTATGCCATCGGTTATCTGGGGCTCCGGCAACCGGAAATATTGGGGAGGGCCGCCTTGCTCCCATCCCCGTTGGACCCAACCGTCGAAGCCGTAGACCTGCAACGTGCGAACACAACATCGAGCGATGTAAGGAGCGTCGCCCAAGACACCGCAATGGCTTCCACCCAGTATGTACGATCTGGATTGTCCGAGCAAGACGCGGAGCATTATGTGGCGTCGCTTCTTGCATTCATGGAGGAGGAACAGCCCTATCTACGAGGGGACCTCACGCTGGGCGACCTCGCCGACAAACTCTCCATTTCGGCCCACAACTTATCAGAAGTGATTAACACACGATTAGAGAAAAATTTTTACGACTTCGTGAATGGCTATCGGGTCCAGGAAGTCCAGCGCAAGCTGACCAACCCGTCACACAAACATTTCACCATTATGGCGCTGGCGTACGATGCCGGGTTTAATTCCAAGTCCGCGTTTAATTCGTTCTTTAAGAAGTCGACCGGCATGACCCCCTCCGAATATCGCAAAAAAGGGCGATTAGCGGCGTAATGGGGTTCTTACCCATGGGATAGCACCTCTACTTCCCGTCTTTCTCGTTCGCTCCCACGGGGCAGGACGTCGTTTATTTGTTGCCCCCGTAGTTAGCGGTTGTTCACACGATCCACTCGGATCTGCAAACAACCTGAAGGTCTTTCGACAACTAACTACGACGAGGAAACGCAACGATGAAAACGAAAGTAACCAGCCTCATTTTGGTCTTGTTCGCCTGCACGACCCTGTACGCCCAAGCGCAGATCTCTTTGACGTTCGACGCCTTTCCCTATCAAAACTTTTCAAATCCGCCCGGTGGCCTTGAGAGCGCAGAGGTGTACTCCAACGCAACCGCTCTTTCTGTCTCCTACCCGTTCCTGTTCAATGAGCAGCGCACGCAACTGGCACTGGGCCTCTCCTGGGAGCGGCGAGAATTTCAGTATCGTGGGTTTAATGACGAAACGCCCAACATTAACGCGCTCCATGCGGGCGAGTTGTCCTTGACCCTTACGCACCGCTTGAATGATCGGTGGTCGCTGTTAGGCATCGTGACGCCCGGACTGGCCTCCGACCTCAAGGGCACGCTCAACGCCGAGGACTTCAACTTTCAAGCGGTTGCGGCAGGCATCTGGCAGAAAAGTCCAAACCTAGCACTCGGCTTTGGGGCGGTTTACTCGACCCAGTTTGGCGAGCCTATTCCGCTTCCGGCGCTGCTGTTCGACTGGAATAACGGACGGAAGCTCAGTTGGATGACCATCCTACCCGTCAGTTCTGAATTCTGGTATGCCCATTCGGATCGCGCGCACTTCGGGCTGATGCTTAGAGTCGAAGGCAACGACTATCAGGGGGACCCAAACCGCTATGATGCCAATGACCCCCAGTTGCGCTACTCGGTCGTGAAGGTAGGTCCTTCAGCCCGTTTCGGGCTAGGCCATGGATTGAGTCTCCAGGTCGATGGCGGCTTCGTCCCCTATCATCGCTTCGAATTCTTCGATGGCGACACGGAGGTGGCCTCGTTCAACGTCAAGGAATCCGCCTACCTCCGCTTCGGCTTCACCTTTGGTGGATGAACGTAGCGGCTGAACAAGGCCGTGTGCGCATCGCTGACGCCGAACACCTCTCTCGCAGTCTGCATCGACAGCGTCCTGATTAGGACGCTTGCCTAAACGAGCGCAATCGAGAATCGACATGACATATACTCCTCAAGTATCAATAAAAAGCGCAGGGCGCGATGTGCCTCAGGACAGCATCGGACGCATCCTCTTCATGTTCTTGTGGCCAGCCATTTGGTACACCTTTTTGATCTATGGCGTGGCGGCGCGGGCCATACCGGAAGGAGCCACCGTGCCTACCTGGATGATGCTTTCCATTGTGGTTCTGGGGCCCGGCGCCGAGATGCTGGTTGGTTTGATCGGCTTACGCAATGAAGGGTATGCCTTGCGCCTCGCTACGCTACGTGAGCGTATCCGCTGGCGGTGGCCCAAGGGACGCCGCGCATGGACGCTGGCCGTTGTTGTCCTGGTTCTGGCAATGGCCGGAAGTGAATGGATGGGCGCGTTCCACGCCAAGCTGGCCCATACGCCGGGTTTCATTCCACCCGATTGGTGGCCCGCCCTCTCCGATCCGCGGGTTGAAGCGGAAAGCATGGCTGATATTTTTCCCGATGTGGAGATGCAGGGCAATTACCTGTTTGTGTTGATGTACACCTTTATCTCGGTTGTTTTCAACATTTTCGGCGAAGGCATCTATTATCACGGCTATTTGCTTCCCCGCATGCGGGGGGCGTTCGGCCGGTGGGACTGGGTAGCCAATGGCGTTCTCTTCATGCTCAAGCATGTCTATCAGCGTTGGCTGTATCCCGGGATTTTGGTTGGGTCCCTGGCTTTTGCGTTCGCTGCCGGACCGATGGGAAGTCTGCCCCTCTCGATGCTCTTTCATTGGATAGGCAATGACCTCTTCGCCATGATTTACATGATCGGGGCCGTACTGGGCCTCGTGTGAGGGGCCGTGGGTACCTGACCGTATTTCTTCCCCTATCGTCGCCTCGAATTCTCGGATGGCGACACGGAGGCTGCCTCATTCTACGTCAAGGAATCCGCCTACTTGCTGCTCAGCTTCACCGATGGTGGATGAAACGGTGGGCTGAACACGACCACGTCGCGTGACGCCCCACGGCAGAAGGGCTCACCAAATCGGAGACCATGATGGCTGCATTCATCAATGACCACCCTGCTTTGTCCCTGCTCGCATTGGCGATGGCCCTTTCGGGGATCCTTGCCGGGCCTGTGTATGCCGGGGTATTGCCGCCTGAATATGCGCAACTTGCGGCCTTTGGGCCAAGCCTCGCGGCTATCCTGCTGGCCTGGATCACCGGCGGGCGGCCTGCAGTGCGCAGACTGATGGCGCGTGTACAGGTTTGGGATGTTGGGTTGCCGTGGTGGCTCTTTGTGTTGCTGTTTCCTGCCTTCCTTGCCGTAGCCTCCCTTACCCTTTATAACGTGTTCGGCGGGCCAGCGATGGACTACACCGACCTGGCACCGATCCAGTCGGTCATTCCCATGATCCTTTTGCAAACGGTTGCAGCGGGGTTGGGCGAAGAATTCGGCTGGCGTGGGTTTGCACTCCCGCGGCTTCAGGTGCACAACAATGCCCTCTATGCGAGTTGCGTCGTGGGTGCGATCTGGGGCATCTGGCATATCCCCCTGTTTCTTATCGATGGCACCATTCAGGCTGCATGGGCCACCGATATCGGTCTTGCCCCTGCGGTGGTTTGCTACACGGCCTACCTGATCGCAAATGCGATACTGATGACCTGGGTGTTCAACAATACGCAGGGCAGCGTGCTGCTGGCCGCCGTTATGCACGGTGCGCAGAACGCATGGATCGGTGGATATATCGATGTCTATCGCGGCGAGATAGGGGGTGTCCTTGCGCTAACGGCAATGACATGGGCAGTGGCAGGGCTGCTCCTCCTTGTGACCGGACCAGAACACCTTTCCAGGTCCTCCCCAAAGCAACAAACGGTATCCTGAACCCTCAACACAGACACGCAATAAGCCATGACAACGCATAAATCTCATAAGGACGATCAATATAGCCTGCGCAAAATCCTGTCTATCTGGGCAGCCGTCGCGATACCGATGCCACTGATGGCTTTTTGGATTGCGCCCGCTGTTGCGGCTAAAACGACGTTCAACCCGTTAGTGATGATCTGGCTCTTCATGATTGCGGGTATGATTTGGCAGTTCATCCTGTCGGCTTGGCTGCTCTATCGGGAGCTGGACACCTTCACCTGGGCGGCTATTTGCGAGCGCATTTGGCTCAAGAAGCCAAGCCACCCCCAAACGGGCAAGACCCGCTATGCGTATTTCTGGTGGCTGATTCCCGCGTTTGCGTTTTACGCGGTCATTGAAATGACCCCTGTTGTTGACATCATCGGACGGCTGATACTCATCCCCTTGCCGATGCTGGAACGGTTGCCCGATTTGGATCTCGCTGATCTCATGAGCGAGGAATTTGTGGGCCAGTGGTGGTTAATGGTTGTAGCGGTGGTCAGTTGCATCTTCAACTATTTCCTCGGTGAAGAATTGCTTTTTCGTGGGATATTGCTGCCCAAGATGCAGGGGGTGTTTGGCAAATGGGATTGGGTGGCCAATTCCGCTCTTTTTGCACTTTACCATCTGCACAGACCCGTCCAGATGTTAGGGTTTATTGTGGGCGGATTGGCATGGAGCCTGCCGTCTCGGCACTTCCGCAGCATTTGGTTTGCCGTCATTCTGCATGCACTTGAGGCGATACCTCTGCTCGTCGGGGTGTTTGCTGTTGTCTCCGGGTTGGCCTTTCGATAACCGGCCTGCTCCCAGCAGCGGTTTTGCACGAATCGGATGGGCTTGGCTCAGAGCGGGCATGTCTTTTCGCCTCACCAAAAAAGTATCGTGATGAAAAAACTACTTAAAATAATAGGTGGCTGTATCGGACTTTGTGCCCTCGTCATCGCGGGCCTGGTACTGGCCGAGGTCGACTTCTCCAACGACCCCAACTTGGATGATTTTGTGGAAGCAAAAATGGAGGCGTTGGAAGCCAGAGGACTGGCAGTGGTCTTCATCAAAGACGGCGACATATCTTGGTCTAATAATTACGGGTATGCGGATGTCGAGGCGGAAAAAGAAGTCGATGAGGAAACCCTTTTTCAGATAGCTTCCATTTCGAAGCTGGTCACGGGTGTAGCGGCGATGCAATTGGTTGAAAAGGGACTGCTTGATCTCGATGCTCCGATCAACCGTTATCTGCCTTTCCACATTGCAAACCCTCATTATCCCGATACGCAAATCACGGCTCGCATGTTGTTGCAGCATACGTCAAGCCTTATTGATGATGACACGACCTACAGAAGCACCTTCACGATTCCCAGCGGGGCCCCCGACCCAGCGATGACGCTAGAGGAACTTGTTAGGCGTTATTACCTGAAGGGGGGTGCCTTGTATAACGCGGAGACCAACTTTGCGGGCGTGCCCCCCGGTGAAGCGCGGAGCTATTCGAACGTCGCATTTGGTCTCTTGGGCTTCCTGGTGGAGCAGGTTTCGGGGCAGGCATTTAATGTGTACTGCAACGAGCACATTTTCCGGCCTCTGGGCATGACATCGACAGGGTGGTTCTCCACAGAGATCAATATCGAGAGGATGGCCACACTGTATGATGGTAGCACACAGCTAAAGCCCTATGCCGCGGCGTCCTATCCAGATGGAGGGTTGCGAACCACGATCATCGACTTCTCAAAGTTTATGATCGCGATGATGAATGGGGGAGCGTACCAGGGGCATCGCATACTACAAGCAGCAACCCTCCAGGAAATGCTGCCTGATCGTCCAGAAGATACGCTGGTATGGGAGCCCGATGTTTTCAGGGAGTTGTTGGTAGATACCAAAGGCCGACCGGTGCCCGGTCATCTTGGCGGCGATCCAGGAATAGCCACCTTTGCGGGATTCAACCCTCACAATGGAACGGGCCTGATTGTGTTTATGAACGGTTCCCCATCACTCATCTCACCCTCTCCGTTGTTGATGCTAAAAATGTTCAACTATCGTGCCCCCTATAAGCGGCTTGCCACCGAGGCGGGGTTGTTGTAGTCGGCCTATCGTCTGACCAGTCCCTCATTTACGTGGAGGCGGCGCACAACATGCTTGAAAAACCGGGTCATCTGGTATGCCTATACCTCTGGGCACGGACGTGGCATTACGATCAGGCCGCGTGGTCAAGAGGGCTGCGGACGGTGGTGCCCCGGTTCAGGACGTGTGTGTAAATCATTGTCGTGCGCACGTCTTTGTGGCCCAGCAGTTCTTGCACGGTGCGGATGTCGTAGCCGTCTTCGAGCAGGTGCGTGGCGAAGCTGGGGCGAAAGGTGTGGCAACTGGCTGGCTTGGTGATCCCTGAAGCACGTACGGCTTTTTTTACCGCGTTTTGTATGGTTTTGTCAAGCATATGATGACGGCGTATTAATTGGGTGCGAGGGTCGATCGATCGTTTTCGCATGGGGAAAACATATTGCCATCCCCAGGACCGGGCTGCATTGGGGTACTTACAGGCAAGGGCATGTGGTAGATGAACCGCTCCGAAGCCTGCCGCAAGATCTTCTTCGTGATACAGCCGTACCTGCCGGAGTTGTCTTTTGAGGGGCGTGTGCACGATTTGGGGTAACAACGTGACGCGGTCTTTTTGCCCTTTTCCTTCGCGCACCACGATTTGCTGGTAGCTGAAATCGATGTCTTTGACACGCAATCGCAGGGCTTCCATCAGACGAAGCCCCGAACCATAGAGCAGTTGCGCGACAAGGCGGGAGGGACCTGTTAATTCGTCGATCACCTCCGTTACTTCTTGGCGAGTGAGGACAACAGGCAGTCGTTTGGGACGTTTGGCACGTATATAAGGCCCAATATCGCCAAGGTCCTGCTTTAATACATAGCGATACAGAAAAACCAGTGCATTAAGCGCCTGATTCTGTGTGGATGCGGCCACATTGCGTACATTTGCCAGGAAATTGAGATATTCCTTCACCTGTGTTGCACCCAGCGACGCCGGATGTTTCTTGCCGTGAAAGTAGATGTAGCGTTTGATCCAGTATAGATAGGCTTTCTCCGTAGCCATACTGTAGTGACGCACCCGGCAATACTGGCGTACTTGGTCGAGCAATTTGGGAGATGACATTACATAGAGGCGCATATGTTTAAAACATGTGATAAATATACGAACGTTTTTCGTATATCCACAAGCGTGCTTACTGAACAAGTGCTTGTTTTCCCTAACGATTACCCCTATTTTGCTCCGCGTACTATACGAAAGATGTTCGTGTTATAACACGAACGTTGTTCCTATAATCATCTGTTATGCTTATCACCCACATATTAAAGTTAAGTAATGCGAATTTTTAAGCAGTCACCTAGTAAGCGGAAGCAAGATTTTAAGACCACTGATGGATTCTTCATTGGTGCTCCAGAAGCTGAGGCCGAGACTTCGGCAACATCAGCAATGCAACTTGGAGAAGTGTTCTCAGACTTTCTAAACATTCTGCCTAGATTGAGGACTGAGAAGTTCATTCTACTCGGGCGTAAAGGCTCAGGAAAGACCGCAATCGCAGAATACATTGCTGGAATAGCGAGTAAAGACCCTAATACGTTCTGTGATTTTGTACGCAGAGCAGATTTTACATTAGAAGACAATGTTCAAGAGAATACTGGAGACGAACAGGACAGAGCCACGCTGCTATTTGAGTGGCTAATATTGATAAAAATGACTAGGCTTATTGTAACCAATAATGCTCTGCAAAATGCAAAAGAGAAAGAGCATTTGGATAAGTTTCTTCGCAAGAACGCTGGATACGTAGATATCAATGAGTATGATGCTAAAGAATTTCTGAGCGGAAAGGACTTTGACATAGATATTACTCATTTTAAGCGGTTTTTTCTTGCTAAATTTAATAAAAAACTTCAAATCACTTCAACGAAAGCCCCTTTCTACAAGCTTCTGCCTTCCCTAAAAGATACTGTTCTATCTCTGTTATCATGGACTGGAGATTCGGAAAATGATAATGAATACATCCTGATATTTGATGATCTAGATATTGGTTTTAAAGCATCTGACGAACGAGCAGTCAATTCATTAGTCTCATTGTTAAGAATAGCGAAGCATTATAACATCAACGAATTTGGCAAGAGAAATATTGGGGCAAAAATAATAATTCTGATTAGGGACGATATTGCTGGAATCGCATCTGGTGGGCATGCAGATACTGCGAAGTTATTTTCAAGCTATGGAGTTTGGCTAACTTGGTATGAGCATCAAGATTATCAATCTGGGGGGGAGAAGAACGTCACTTTGAGAGACTTTATTAACAAACGCATACAATACAATTTCAAGAAGATGGGATGGGCGGTCAGCGCTGATCCTTGGTCAGATCTTGTTCAACAGCGAGATAAGAAAACTTATGGCCCAAAATCAGCCTTCAAGTTTGTTCTCGACCACACATTTTATAGACCACGTGATCTCATCCTCGTTTTTGTGCCAGTTTCAGAAATGGCTTTGAAAATACCTATTAGTTCTCAAAATCTGAGTGACTTAGTAATACGCTATGCAAGGGAAGTCCTTCAGGAGATCAGGAATGAGTTGAGTGCTAGATATTCAGATTCTGAGATTGACTCTATTCTATCAGTTTTAGCCTCTTTCGCTCGAAAGCGAGCCAAGTTCAATTTTGAGGTCTTTAAGGAGAAGATGCGGCGTGAAGGTCTTTCTTTGGATGCAGATTCATTAGTCAACCACTTATTTGAATATTCGCTGATAGGTAATATGTCAAAAGATGGTCATATTACATTTAAACATCGTCAGGAGAGACACGAACACTTCGATATCGATTTAGATCAGCAACTCATCTTACACACATCTCTTATAGTTCATTATTCAGGAAGGGTATGGAATTAGTCAAAACCGCCGGAAAGCATAACCAATCACTCAAGCCGACAATGGTGCAGGGTGAGTTGCTTCGTGCGGTGGAAAGTGTTTACCTTGCCTCGTATCGCCGCCGCGTTCCCATTGCGGCTTACCTCAACCGTTATGCGCCCTCCCACCCGATGAGTGAAAACGTAGATATCGAAGGCGTCATGGCTGCCCACGCGACCGAGGCGGTCGAACACGCGAAGGAGCGCTTCGGCTTCGACCTCGATTACTCGCCGGAGAGTATCAGCCAAGTCGAGCAGGCGCTGGCGGAGGTCGCCAACGATGTCGAGTGGCTCTGCCGGATGTATGGCGGCTACATCGGCGAGGTGCTTCGGCGTCAGCACGGCGGTGAGTGGAACCTCAGCGACGATCTTCCTGATGCTGACCGTGTAATCGGCCTAACGCTTTCCAACGGGACGAGGCTCTTCCCACCGTCGAAAGTGGCGAAGCGGCTTCATCACGGAGAAGGCGACAGCGTAGAGTTCTATTACAAAGTCGTGTCACAAGAAGCACGCAAGGGCGCATAACCCGCCGCTGCACTCCGACACAGGGCTCGGGCCGCTTATCTTCGGTTAACCATTCACACTGTCATCGCTCGAAACGACCGCCAGTCGGCCCTGTGCGGGTGAGCGGCCTTCTGTTATGCGGCGCTGAAACTTTGGGATCTGACGTAGCCATAGAAAAGCACCTCGCGAAGCTCATTGGGCAGCATGATCAGACGCGCCGCGCAGTAGCAAATGGCAACTTTGTCCCGTTCTGGATGCTACTTTACCTTCCACTTGACAAAGTGCGCAAGATCTTACCTCATACGCTTGAAGCACTCGATCTAATTGAGCGTGAAACTACGAATACGTTTTTGCAGAAGATCGTCGCGTTCACATTTGAGCAAGGTCAGGCACACTGGGCTGAAAAGGCTGCTCAGTGGTTGGAAGAAGGCTTGCCTGTGAATGAACAGGTTGCCAATGCTGTTGACAAGATGGTGTCTGAGAAACGAGCGTCTCAGCAGGCAAGACACCGTGCTTTTCGGGCAGTTGCCCGGTGGCGCAGAGAGGGCGTTGCATAACAAGCGCCTCCACCTGACCGCACGGTGACCTTTGTGCTTCGTATATTCGGCTTACCAATCATTGCCTCGTTTCACCGCCGCGTTGCGTGCGGCAGGTGAGGCGCAGGCCGTTATGCGGGATGAATTCTACGCGTACCGATCATTGGAGACCGGAGTGGCCGGAAGATATGGACCTCCTCTTCACTCTCATGAAGCCTTCCCGTCGTACGTAGAGCTAACCCAAGGGAGAAGTTGGAATAGTGAACGCCAAAAGTCCTAGACGTATTTCGCAGCCGGGCGCGAACCGAGGCATGCTGGAGGCGTGGAACCGACATGGCTTTCAACTCAAACGGTGCGCGTCGTGACCGCCGCGCCGCACGCCCAACGCGGACCGGAAGGACAACCGCTGCCGACCTTTCATTCCGAGAGCGTGTAGGTGCGCTGAAGAACCTGCCGCCCCTTTTCCGGCTCGTCTGGCACACCAGCCCCGCGCTTTTTACGACCAACCTCGGCCTCCGGCTCATTCGGTCTCTGCTGCCCGTAACGATGCTCTACATCGGCAAGCTGATCGTCGATGAAGTGGTACGGGTGGTTGGCACCACGCCGGTGCTTGAGGGGCTGGCGGCGTGGAGCGGTGCGCTGGAACCACTCGCGTGGCTGCTGGCGACAGAGTTCGGGCTGGCGGTGCTCTCCGACCTGCTTGGCCGGGCCACGGCGCTCTGCGACTCGCTCCTCGGCGACCTGTTCACGAACGAGACAAGCGTCCGGCTAATGCGCCACGCGGCAGCGCTCGACCTCGCCCACTTCGAGAACGCCGATTTCTACGACCACCTCGAACGCGCACGGCGACAAACGACGAGTCGGCTGGTGCTGCTTAGCCAGGTATTTGGGCAGCTTCAGGACGCGATCACGGTGGTGTCGTTGGGCGTAGGGCTGGCGGTGTATGCGCCGTGGCTACTGGCCCTGTTGGCGCTGGCGCTCGTGCCCGCGTTTCTCGGCGAGGCGCACTTCAACGCACAATCCTACTCCCTCGCCTACTCATGGACGCCCGAGCGCCGCGAGCTCGACTACCTCCGTTACCTTGGTGCGAGCGACGAGACGGCCAAAGAGGTGAAGGTGTTCGGCCTGAATGACTACCTCACCGAGCGATACCACCGCCTCGCTGATGCGTATTACAACGCGAACAAGAAGCTCGCCATCCGGCGGGCCCAGTGGGGGGGCGTGCTCTCTGCGGTTGGTAGCTTGGGCTACTATCTCGCTTATGCGGTCATCGTCTACCGCACCGCCAACGGCAGCTTCACCATCGGCGACCTCACGTTCCTCGCAGGCTCGTTCGCCCGGATGCGCCGGTTGCTCGAAGGGATGCTGCAATCGTTTTCGACGGTCAGCGGGCAGGCGCTGTATCTGGAAGACCTGTTCTCGTTTTTCGAGATTGCGCCGCATGTAAAATCGCTACCGAACGCCCTGCCCGTCCCCGTTCCGATCCGCGACGGTTTTGTGTTTGAGCACGTCGGCTTTCGCTACCCCGGCTCCGAGCAATGGGCGCTACGGGACTTATCGTTTACGCTGCGGGCGGGCGAAGCCCTCGCACTCGTCGGTGAGAATGGCTCTGGCAAGACGACGCTCGTTAAGCTGCTTGCCCGCCTCTATGACCCCGAGGAAGGCCGCATCCTGCTGGATGGGCGCGACCTGCGCGACTACGACCTCGACAGCCTACGCGCTGCCGTTGGTGTCATCTTTCAGGACTTCGTGCGCTACCACCTCACCGCCTCTGAGAACATCGCCGTCGGACGCATCGCCGAGCAGGAGGACCGCCCCCGCATCAAAAACGCCGCCGAACGCTCACTGGCCGATACCGTCATTGCTGAACTGCCGGATGGCTATGAGCAGACCCTGGGCAAGCGATTCAAAACAGGCGTGGACCTCTCGGGCGGACAGTGGCAGAAGGTGGCGCTCGGACGCGCCTACATGCGCGACGCGCAACTGCTGATCCTCGATGAACCCACTGCCGCCCTCGATGCCCGCGCTGAGTACGAAGTCTTCGAACGCTTTAAGGACCTCACCGCAGGCAAGACCGCCGTTCTTATCTCCCACCGGTTCTCCACCGTCCGCATGGCCGACCGCATCCTCGTCCTTAACGAGGGCCGTGTCGAAGAAGGCGGGACGCACGAGCAGCTGCTGAAGAACGGTGGGCGCTACGCCGAGTTGTTCGAGCTACAGGCCCAGGGGTATCGCTAGGCACTCACCAAGAGCCTCGAACCGTCTTTTGAAAGACTCTCGGGTGTTAGAAACTGTCTGGTACGTCGAATTGGGGCTGTGCCGGTCGCTTTTCGGCCCACCGCCGCCCGATGCCCTGCGGCTCCGCCTTCGGTTTTTCGGCCCGTAGCGCTGCTACGAGCCTCCAAATCGGACGACGCTGGTCTCGAAAATCGCCTCGGCTCGCCGACCAACCCCCGTACCAGACAGTTTCTTAGGGCTGCACAATTCTCTAATTCCAGTGAGATCAGGTAGGACACAACGAAGTTCGGACTTTTTTTAAGAAGCTGTTTTGGTTTTCAGTTTGGAGCGAGCAAGATGACATGGTGGATGGGTTTGATCCGTGTTGGAAGCGGCGGTGTTCTCCCTGCTCCGTAGTGCGGACATCGCGCCGAACGATTATCTCTTCATGCAAACCGGCGGAGAGGTAGTATCAATTTGCACATAAAATAACCGGGCGGCATACCCAGGCGCGAGACCTGACCACACGCTGTCTGCTTCATATATTCGCCTGAACAACCATCGCCATGTGTCACCGCCGCGCTGCGGCCGGTGAGGTGCAGGCCGTTATACAGCGGGCCGACGAGATACCATTGAACCAACCTCCGCTACATAGTCTGTTGCTGCTGGCCGTTCTGGTGGCTGTGATTCCCGGTTCGGCAACGGCGCAGGACGAATGCCGGATGGTAGAGGTAGAGCACGGCCGTATGCATGCGTGTGTCTACGGCCACGGTGATACGACGATCATTCTCGCAGCGGGTGCCGGGCAGTCCTCCCAGACTTGGTCACCTCTGATTCCGGCGCTACAAGAAGCGTCGCGCGTAGTGACGTTCGATCGGCCAGGTCTAGGCGGGAGCAACGAAGGTCCAGAACCCAGGACACCTACGAACATCGCCCAAGAGTTGCATCAGACCCTTCGGGGGCTCGGGATCGCTGGGCGGTCTGTCTTCGTCGGTCATTCGATGGGTGGGATACATGCTCTGCGGTATGCGGTGTTATACCCCGATCAGGTGGCAGCCGTCGTCTTGTTGGACACTCCACCAATAGATTTTGAGGTCATGCGCCTGGAACTGCTGACCGACTCCGAGCGCGAAGACAGGAAAGCCATGTTAGCTGCCGGTGCTGCAAGCGCGCCCATTGTGGTTCGCCAGGAACGAGAGGGAGCCCGACCAAGGGCGGAGTGGGACTTTCATGGTTTTAACAGGCGCATCCCCTTATTCGTTGTGGTCGCCGACGCACAGGATTTTGGCCCGCATGGCGAGCAGAAATCGCATCGCCGTTTGTGGGTCGAGGAATCTCGCCGATGGTTGGAGCTTTCAGATCATGCCTCCTTCGAAATCGCGCGAGGAAGTGGACATATGGTTCACCAAGATGCTGAAAAGATGGTGCTTGACGCGATCAATCAGGCTATCTCTGTTCAATCGGAGCATTGAATTTAATAATCCCACTGTATAACGATGTAATGCTGCTGACGCCCACTACCCGGGTTGCTGGTGTGGGAGATGACTCGTAGACTTCGATGAGCGCCCGCGTCGGTCGCAGCAGATTGCCAGCCGTTAAGTGCTCTAACGCTGCGATGGCGAGCCCATTGAACGTGGGTATCTGGCAAGAGAACCACCACGCGACAACCATCATGATGTCAATTAGCATGTGAACCATGAGTGACCCCTTTGTCCCACGCGTCGGCGGAGTCCTGAGCGCCGACATTGCGGTTCCCGAACACGAACGCGAAGTGCGCTTCTACGCACGTGTACTCAGCACGGGTGAGGATCCGCTTTGGCGCGAGGACCTGATGAACAACCGAGGCATGCCGATCATCGGATTGGGCGCGCGCAGCCCGGCGTATGCGGATCTGCCCCTCCAATGGATGCCGCATATTCAGGTCGCCGATGTTGCAGCCAGTGTCGAGCGTGCGCTCGATCTAGGCGGGCGTGCGCTTATGCATGGCAAAGACGACGACGGAAAGAGCCAGTGGGCGGTGCTGCTCGATCCGAATGGCGCAGCGTTCGGGATCATCCCGGTCGTTCCTGAGGAGGCACTTCCTTCAGCGGAGGTCGTTGCGTCGCGCGATGCCGCGGCGCGTGTGGGTCGCATCTCCTGGCTCGACCTGACGGTCGCCGACGCCTCGGCAACCCGTGACTTCTATCACCAGGTCGTCGGCTGGTCGGTGCAGGACGTCGCTATGGAGGACGCAAGCGAGCGCTACGCCGACTACAACATGGTGGGGAATGATGGAAACCCGGTGGCGGGCATTTGTCATGCACGCGGCGTGAACGTGGGTCTGCCCCCAATCTGGATGATTTATCTTCCCGTTGGCGACCTCGCCGAGAGTCTCCGCCGCGTACGAGAGGGAGGGGGAAAGATCATCAAGGAGACCAAGGGAACCGATGGCGGTTACGTCTGTGTGGTCGTTCAGGACCCCGTGGGCGCGACCTTGGCGCTGGTACCAGGATAAACCATGCTGCGGCCTTAGAAACTGTCTGGCACGATGATTTGGGGCTACGCCTGGTTCTTTTCGACCCTGACATCGCCCACTTTGTCGGCCCATAGCGCTGCTATGACCCTCCAAAGTCGTTCGTTTCAGGCCCGAAA
>JAUIDY010000228.1 GCA_030428385.1 Rhodothermia bacterium
CACAAACACAAACATCTACGACCGAAGGCGATGGCGCTGCCCAAGGGCATCCGCTGTTTTCTGCAGACACTTTGACGGGCGCAGAAATTATTGTACGCAGCCTTGAAGCCGAGGGAGTAGAAGTCGTATTCGGACATCCAGGCGGCGCGGTGATCAAGATTTATGACGCCATCGCCCAGCTCAACCCTTCGTTTGAGCATGTGCTGGTACGGCACGAACAAGGCGGCACCCACGCCGCCGAGGGCTACGCCAAAGCAACGGGCAAGGTAGGGACCGTGCTGGTCACCAGCGGCCCCGGTGCGACCAACTGCGTAACGGGCATCGCCGACGCCTACATGGATTCCGTTCCCATGGTCGTCTTTACGGGCCAGGTCCCAACCCCGCTCATTGGCGGCGACGCGTTTCAGGAATGCGACATCATCGGGATTACGCGCTCGATCACCAAACACAGCTTTCAGGTTCGCGACGTAGAGGAACTGGCTCCGACCATTAAGGCGGCCTACTACATCGCAAGCACCGGACGCCCTGGCCCGGTAGTGGTGGATCTCCCGAAGGATATGCTGATGCAATCGACGGTCTTTTCGTATCCGGAGAGCGTGTCATTGCGGGGGTATCAGATTCCCACTGAAGGCTCCCCCGCCAAAGTGGCTCGTGCGGCTAGCATGATCCGCAAAGCCAAGCGCCCACTGTTGTATGTGGGTGGCGGCACAGTAAACGCGGGCGCCTCGGAGTTGCTGACGGAACTGGCCCTCAAAACCAACATTCCGGTCACCACCACCTTGCATGGCCTCGGTGCTTTTCCCGAAAACGACCCGCTTTCGCTGGGCATGCTGGGCATGCATGGAACGTGGTATGCCAACATGGCCGTGCAAAACTGCGACCTGCTGATTGCCGTGGGTGCCCGGTTCGACGACCGCGTGACGGGCAAGCTGGATGCCTGGGCCCCGCACGCCGAGATCATCCACATCGAAATCGATCCATCGTGTGTGTCGAAAAACGTCTATGCCGACTGCGCCATCATGGGCGACGTGAAATACGTGCTCAAGCAGTTGCTCCCCCTCGTCGAGGAAAAAGACACAGCGGCCTGGCTGAAGCAGATTGACGTTTGGCGCAAGGAATGTCCGCTCACGTTCACACAAGATGGCAAGCTGCGCCCGCAGTATATCATTCAGCAACTGAGCCAAAAAGCCGGTTCCAACGCAGTGGTTACCACCGACGTGGGCCAGCACCAGATGTGGACGGCACAGTTTTTCCAGTTCGTCCGCCCGTATTCCCACATCACCTCGGGAGGGGCAGGCACGATGGGCTTTGGCTTCCCGGCGGCGCTGGGCGCGGCGATGGGGCTGCGCGGCACGGACGCCACCGTCATCTCCATCAACGGCGACGGCGGTTTCTTGATGAACCTGCAAGAGATGAAGGTGGCCGCCAAATACAAGCTGCCCATCAAGATCGCCATCATGAACAACAGCTTCCTGGGCATGGTGCGACAGTGGCAAGAGCTTTTCCATGAGGAGCGCTACAGCCACACCGACCTCGCCGACACCAATCCCGACTTTGTGCTGCTGGCCGAGGCGTTTGGCTGTGTGGGCCTGCGCGCCTCGACCTTGGAGGAAGCCGATGCTATCATCGAACAGGCGTGGGAAGTCACCGACCGACCCGTGTTGATGGAATTTGTGGTTCCGACGGAGGAAATGGTCTTCCCGATGGTGCCCGCCGGGGCTGCCACCGGCGACATGATCACCTCGCGTTTTCGCGAAGACTAGTCCTCCCCGCCCTTTTTATCTGGATGCAACTATGAGTAACGAAACCATCACGCTCGAATTGACGCCTCAGCAGATCCTGCGCAAAAAAGCCAACGGGGAAACGGTGCTGCTGGACGTGCCAGAGGACCCGCGTCGCCATGTGATCTCGCTGCGACTCGAAAACCATGTTGGGGCGCTCAACCGCGTCATCAACCTCTTTTCGGCCCGCAACTTCAACCTCGACAGCGTCACCGTCGGCCCCACCGAAGACCCCACCGTCTCGGTGATGACCATTGCCACCTCGGGCACCCGCCGTCAGATCAAACAGGTGTTGCGGCTCCTCGACCGGCTCCTCGATACCCTTTCGGTGGATGACCTTCCCCTCGAATCCCTCGTAGAGCGGGAGTTGTGTCTGGTAAAGGTGGAATACACCACCGCCAACCGGGCCGAACTGATGGACATCGCCAAAATTTTCCGGGCGCAGGTGGTCAACGTCACGCCGGAATCCATGACCTTCGAAGTCACGGGCCCTACCGCCAAAATCAACGCCTTTATGGGCATGATGAAGCCCCACGGCATCATCGAAGTGGCCCGCAGTGGCCGCGTGGCGCTTCGCCGCGACATGCCCTATGGAACCTGAACCCAACCGTTTAACCTCTCAAGCGCAACACAACATGAAAGTTTACTACTCCGACGACGCCGACCTCGGACTCATCCTGGGCAAAAAAGTGGCCATCATCGGCTATGGCAGCCAGGGCCACGCCCATGCCCTCAACCTCTCCGATTCTGGCGTTGACGTAACGGTTGGTCTTCGGAAAGGCTCGGCCTCCGTCGCCAAAGCTGAAGCCGCCGGGCTGCGTGTGGCCTCCGTGGCCGAGGCCGCTGCCTGGGGCGACGTCATCATGATGTTGGTCCCAGACCAGCACCACAAAAAGATTTACGCCGAGGTTGCCCCGCACGTCACCGAAGGCAAAGCCCTGGGCGTGGGTCACGGCTTCAGCATTCATTACGGCCAGATCCAGCCGCCCGCCAACGTCGATGTCTTTATGGTCGCGCCGAAATCCCCCGGCCATCTCGTGCGGCGGGTCTACACCGAAGGCGGTGGGGTACCCTGTCTAGTGGCTCTTGCACAAAATCCCTCCGGCGGTGCCCTTGACCTCGCTTTGAGCTATGCGAAAGCCATCGGCGGCACGCATGCGGGCGTCATCGAAACCAACTTCAAAGACGAAACCGAAACCGACCTCTTCGGCGAGCAGGCCGTGCTTTGTGGCGGCTCCGAAGCGCTTATCAAAGCCGGATTCGAAACCCTCGTCGAAGCCGGATATCCGCCGGAGTTGGCCTACTTCGAGTGCCTCCACGAGCTTAAGCTGATCGTGGACCTCTATTATGAAGGTGGGCTGGAATACATGAACTACTCCGTCAGCGACACCGCCGAATACGGCAACCACACCCGTGGGCCCCGTGTGATCACGGACGTGGTGAAGAAGGAAATGAAGAAGATCCTGGACGAAGTGCAATCGGGGCAGTTTGCGCGCGAATGGATCGCGGAATGTGAATCGGGCGAAAACCGGTTGCTTGAGCTTCGCAACGCCTCCAAGAGCCACCCCATTGAAACCGTAGGCAAGAAGCTACGCAGCATGATGGCCTGGCTTCGTGAAGGCAAAAAGGAAAAAGAAGAAGCCGCTGCCGCCTAACGCCCAACAAACGCTCTCTTTACGACCAACCCCGGCTTTTATGCGCCAAACGTATCATATCGTAAGCCTGCCCGGCGACGGCATTGGCCCTGAAGTAACCGACCAGGCCCTCCGTGTTCTGCACGCGGTGGCGGAGTCATTCGGCTTTGCGTTCACCGTGGAGGAACACCTCATGGGCGGCGCGGCCATCGACGCCACCGGCAGTCCGTTCCCCGACACAACACGGGCAGCCTGCCTGAAGGCTGATGCCGTACTTCTTGGTGCCGTTGGCGGCGACAAGTGGGACGACCTGCCCACCAGCCAGCGCCCGGAAAAAGGCTTACTCGCCCTGCGCAAAGCACTCGGAACGTTTGCCAACCTGCGCCCCGTGGCGGTGCCCGAAGCCCTCGCGGGAG
>JAUIDY010000087.1 GCA_030428385.1 Rhodothermia bacterium
TCCAGCGCCCGACGCCCGAGCAGTTTGCTGAAGTGGCCAAGGCAGCTGCCGACGATGGCTTTACCGCCATCAAGTTCGACCTCGACCAGGGCAACGATCCCAACAAGTACGACCGCTTCAACTGGACCGCCAGCCCCGCCGAGATCCAACGGATGGAAGACCAGATCGCTGCAGCCCGCGAAGCCGTGGGGCCGAACGTGGACATCTGCGCCGATATGCACGGGCGCTACGATGCCGCCACGGCTCAGCAGGTGGCCAAACGTATGGAGCCCTACAATTTGATGTGGCTTGAAGAGCCGATCCCGGCGGAAAACGTCGAGGCGTATCAGTATATCACCCAGTCCACCAGCACCCCCATTTGTACGGGCGAAAACATCTATCTGGCCTATGGCTTCCGGCGGTTGCTCGAACTGGGCGCGGTTGATATCATCATGCCGGATCTGCAAAAAGTAGGCGGCCTGGGCGAGGGGCAGCGTATTGCCAACCTGTCCAACCTCTACTACATTCCGTTCGCCCCGCACATGGTGGCGTCATACCTCGGCGCGATGGCGTCGTGCCATGTCTGCGCGTCGGTGCCCAACTTCATGATTTTGGAATGGCAAACCTATTTCCATTCCAACCCCATGTTTCAGGAGATTGTGACGTTTGACGGCACCATGGTAGAAGACGGCTTTATCACCTTATCCGAAAAACCCGGCATCGGTGTAGAGATCAACGAAGAAGGCATGCGCCCCTATGCGACGGAAGGAGTGCCCTTTTTTGAATGACTTTTGAACGTAGTGTCATCTGGACGAGCAACGCGAGGAAAGATCTCCCACCTTGAGGTTTTGTTAGACGACAGCGTGGAAGATCTCTCATCCTGCGAGGGCATTCGCGATGACAAAAGTTGACTTTTTTCCAACTCCAACCCCTTTCCCTCTGTGCAATCCCTTTCAAAAATCTTCCTCGGTCTCGCGGCGCTTTGCCTAATTGGTGCGCTGGGTGTTTTGCTCTTTGGGGCAGGTCTGGCTGCCACAGGCATCTTTGTTGTTGGATTTCTGGTCGCGCTCGCCATCGGCGGCATGGGTCATGCAAAGATTAAACCCCATGTGTTCACGATCTGGGTGCTGGCGTCGGTGATTGTGGCGTTGTATTTCCCGCAGTACTTCCTGAACGTGGGAGACTTTCAACTGACGGGACTCATCAAATGGCTCATCATGATCATCATGTTTGGGATGGGCACCTCGATGAGCTTGCAGGACTTTGCAGGCGTTGCCAAAATGCCCAAGGGCATCTTTGTGGGACTCGTTTGCCAGTTTACCATCATGCCGTTGGTGGGACTGACGCTGGCGAAAACCTTTGGGTTCGAAGCCGAAATCGCCGCCGGGATTGTGCTGATTGGCTCGGTGTCGGGCGGAGTCGCCTCCAACGTAATGGCCTATATCGCCAAGGCCAACCTCGCGCTTTCGATCACGATGACAGCGGTATCAACCGTGGTGGCACCCTTGATGACGCCGCTCTTGATGCAATTACTCGCCAATCAGTTTATCGCCATCGACTTCGTAGCGATGATGATCAGTGTGGCGCAGATTGTTCTGTTACCTATCGCTCTGGGGCTCCTCGTGAACAAGCTGCTTGCTGAGCGGGCCGACTTGCTGCACAAGGTGATGCCCCTCCTGTCAATGGGCGCGATCGTGGTGGTGCTTGCCATCATCGTGGCGGCAGGACGCGAGGACTTGCTCATCATAGGACCGCTGCTTTTCTTCGCCGCGATTCTGCACAACGCCATCGGTTATGTGTTGGGCTACTGGGGTTGCCGGATGCTCGGCATGAACGAGCAAGACAGCCGTACCATTTCGCTGGAGGTAGGCATGCAGAACGGAGGGTTGGCCACCGCATTGGCTGCGGAGATGGGCAAGGCCGCCACAGTCGGGCTCGCTCCGGCTATCTTTGGTCCGTGGATGAACGTTTCGGGATCGGCGCTGGCCAATTGGTGGCGGGGCAAACCGGCTGAGGGAGCAGAAGCTCAATCTGAGGTCGAAAGCCCGGAAGAAGCGTCAATTTGATCTTAGTAAACACCGGCGGCTTGCTTTCGTGAGAGCGAGGTCGCGCGACTTCCAACGATGACGAAAAAACCGGAATCCTTACCGGTGCCATATCGTTTGCGAACAACTGTCATTATCCCATCCAAACCCTGTGGCGACCTGTGAGCGCACTTGGCTTTAATACCGGCTATATCGAGGACCTGTATAAGCAATACCTCGAAGATCCCAACAGCGTCAGCGAAAGCTGGCGCGAATTTTTTGAAGACTACCATCCAACCCGCTCCTTTGCAGCAGCGGCGGAAGCACGGCAACGGGTGGCGGAACGTGTTGTTGCAACACCTCCACCTGCGCAGCCTGCTGTTTCCCCCAAACCAGCCGTGGAGCAGGGGGGAGACGGGGCCATTGAGGAAGCCATCAAACCGGCTTCTGCCTCCGTAACCGATGAATCAACGGTTGATCTCAAACCGCTACGGGGTGCGTCGGCAAAAATTGTCGAAAACATGGAGGCGAGCTTGGGGGTGCCCACCGCGACCTCCGTGCGCAACGTTCCGGTGCGCCTGCTGGCTGAAAACCGCGTCCTGATCAACAACTATCAGCGCAGCGTCGGCGGGGACAAGGTGTCGTTTACGCACATCCTGGCCTACGCGGTGGTGCAGGGGCTCAAGGCGGTGTCGAACATGAACACCACGTTCCGGCACGACAACGGTACGCCCCAACATATCATTCCCCATCAGGTGAACCTCGGCCTCGCCATTGATATCGAGCGGCGGGGGAAGCGGAGCTTGCTGGTGCCCAATGTGAAAGGGGCCGACCAGATGAGCTTCGCGGAATTTCTTGGCATTTATAACGATCTGATTCGTCGGGCGCGCGAGAACAAGCTTGAACTCAGCGACTTCCAGGGGACTACGGCGACGCTGACCAATCCCGGAATGATTGGGACGGGCCTCTCGGTGCCGCGTCTGATGCCGGGGCAGGGTGTGATCGTTGGGATTGGAAGCATCGGGTATCCGCCCGAATACCATGCGTTTCCGCCGTCGGTGGTAAGCCAGGTAGGGCTGTCGCAGGTGATGACCATCACGTCTACCTATGATCACCGCGTCATCCAGGGCGCCGAAAGTGGCGCTTTTCTGGCTCACATTGGCGAATTGCTGCTCGGTAAGCACGACTTTTACGAAGGCGTCTTTAATGACCTGGGTATTCCTTATCCGCCTTATCGTCTGGGCGGAGACTCGACGCCGCGCCTTGGTCAGGTGGAAACCGAGGAGATGGCGGAGGTCAAGAAGCAGGCGCGGGTGATGGACATGATCCGTGCTTATCGGGTGCGGGGGCATCTGCAGGCTGATATCAACCCGCTTGGAAACAATTGGGTGTATCACTCTGAACTCGACCCCGCCCGGTATGGGTTGACGATTTGGGACCTCGACCGCAAGTTTGTCACGGGTGGCCTCGGTGGTCGCGATGTGTTGCCGCTGCGCGAAATCCTAGATATCCTGCGGCAAACCTACACGGGGCGGGTGGGCATTGAGTTTATGCATATCTCTGACCCGCAGGAAAAACGCTGGCTCCAGGAGCGCATCGAGCCAACCCTGCTGGCGGATCCGATATCCCATGATGAAAAACGCCGCATCCTGCACAAACTGAATTCTGCCGAAGCGTTCGAGCGGTTCTTGCACACCAAGTTTATCGGTCACAAGCGCTTTTCGCTCGAAGGGGCCGAGTCCGTCATTCCGATGCTGGATGCACTGTTGTCCGACGCCGCCGATCAGGAAGTGCACGAAGTGGTAATCGGAATGGCGCACCGCGGAAGGCTCAACGTGCTCGCCAACGTACTCGAGAAGCCGTACGAAAAAATCTTCTCCGAGTTTGAAGGCAACATCGACCCGAATACAACCTATGGATCGGGCGATGTGAAGTATCACCTCGGGGCGCATGGCGACCATGCTGCGCCCAGTGGAGCGACAGTAAAACTAACCCTCGCGTCCAACCCCAGTCACCTGGAAGCCGTCAACCCCGTCGTCGAGGGCATGGTGCGTGCCAAACAAGATGTGCTGCGGCACTGGGAGGCCGAAGCCCCAGGCGGGGACTATCACGATGCGGTGATCCCCATTCTCATCCACGGTGATGCCGCCTTCGCTGGACAAGGGGTGGTCGCAGAGACGCTCAACCTGAGTCAACTTAGTGGTTACAAAACCGGCGGCACCCTGCATTTGGTTATCAACAACCAGATTGGTTTTACCACGGGTCCAACCGAAGCCCGCAGTTCTACCTACGCCACTGATATTGCCCGGATGATCCAGGCCCCGATTTTCCACGTCAATGGAGACGATCCAGAAGCATGCATACGGGTGGTCCGCATTGCGTTGGATTACCGGCAGGTGTTTAATAAAGATGTGGTGATCGACATGTTGTGCTACCGTGTCCATGGGCACAACGAAGGCGATGAGCCATCGTACACGCAGCCGTTGCTGTATCAGAAGATTGCTGAAAAACGCTCGCCCAGAAAGCTGTATACGGAGAGTCTGCTCCGGCGTGGGGAGATGAACCCGGAAGAAGCAGAGCAGATGTTGGATGACTTCCGGAATCTGCTCCAGGACGCGTTTGATCGGACGAAGGATCTTGCTGAAAAAGACCCAGAAGAAGTTTTTGAACGCATCGCCGCCCGACGAGCGGCCTACGAGCGCCCGCCTCATATCGAGACGGCGGCCTCACGGAACGATCTGGATACCGTTGTGCAGGCACTTGTCTCCTTCCCGTCGGATTTTAATGTGCATTCGAAGCTCGTCCGGCAGTTTCAGAAACGAGACAAGGTGTTTAACGAAGGCAAGATCGACTGGGCTTTTGCAGAAACCCTGGCTTTTGGTTCGCTGATGCTTGATGGTACGCCTGTTCGGATCACGGGACAGGACTCGCGCCGGGCCACATTCAGCCAGCGCCATGCGGTGGTTTACGATCAGGTGACCGGTGCGGAATACATCCCACTTAACCACATGCGGGAAGAACAAGCCCGGCTCCTGATCTACGACAGCCTCCTCAGTGAGTATGCCGTCTGTGGCTTTGAGTATGGGTATTCCGTGGCGCGGCCGGATGCACTGGTCTTATGGGAAGCACAGTTTGGCGATTTTTCCAATGGGGCACAGATCATTTACGACCAGTTTGTGTCTGCCGCAGAAGAGAAGTGGCGACAAACATCCGGGTTGGTGCTGCTGCTGCCACATAGTTTTGAAGGGCAGGGCCCCGAACACTCATCGGCACGGCTCGAACGGTTCCTGCAACTGTGTGCGCAGGGCAACATGATCGTGGCGAATTTTTCTACTCCGGCCAACTATTTCCATGCTTTGCGTCGTCAGGTGAAGTTGGAGCGAAAGGTACCGTTGGTTGTGATGACCCCCAAAAGTTTGTTGCGTCATTCCCTCGCGGTGTCCACTCCCGATGACTTGACCTACGGCGGGGTAAAGGAAGTAATTCCTTCCTCGGTCAGTCCTTCAACGGCCAAACGTCTGGTATTCTGTAGTGGGAAGGTATACTACGATCTAGTGCAAGCCCTAGACGCAGCACCACAGAAGCAAGAAGAAATTGCCGTGAGCCGAATCGAACAGTTTTATCCGTTCCCAGAAGATGAAGTCCGTGCCGAAATCGAACGCTATCGCAACGTAGATGATGTGTGGTGGGTGCAGGAAGAACCAGCCAACATGGGTGCATGGCAGTTCCTTCGGTATCGCCTTGATGATCTACTCCAGGAGGTGCATGGTCCGTGCGAGCAACGAATTCAGTATGCGGGGCGGCCTGCCAGTGCCAGTCCAGCGACGGGAAGCGCCAAGGTGCATCAGTTGGAGCAGGAGACCATCATTGGGTCGGTTTTGTCGATTTGATGGGACGGGCATTCTGGGCACGCTCCTGAGACCCAGCGTGAGCCGTGGCAAGGGGAAGGCGTACGGTGAAGACGGAGCCTTTCCCTTTTTCACTGCTTACGGAAATATTTCCTTGCATCAATTCCACGAGCTCCTTGGTGATACGAAGCCCCAATCCCACACCTTCATAGGTTCGCTCGTTTCCGATGGATTCCTGCCGGAACGCATGGAACAGGTGTTGCTGAAACGATTCGGAAATGCCTACCCCCGTGTCCTCGATGGCTAGAATGCCCCAGCTTTTATCAATCTGTACATGGACAATCACAGATCCAGCTGAAGTAAATTTGATGGCGTTGGATGTCAAATTGGTAATGATGCGACCGAGGGCGGCGGGATCGACCAGCACCATGACGGGATGAGGCGGGGCAGCCATTTCTAGGCGAAGGCTCTTATCATCTGCTGCCATCTGCATTTCTTCGATGACGGACAGTGCCTCAACACGCAGGTCCAACGGTTGGACCAATAATTTGAATTCTCCTGCTTCGAGCCGCGACAGGTCGAGTACAGAGTTGAGTGTATCCATGAGGCGTTTCCCGCTGCGCTGAATAAGTTGCGAGAATTCCTTAAGGTGCCCGGAGCTTTCTTCCACCATAATCCCGGCAAACCCAATAATACCCGTAAGCGGCGTTCGAATCTCGTGACTCATGTTGGCCAGAAACATGGTCTTCAACATGTTGGCCTCTTGGGCTTCAGTAAGTGCCGCCAGGGTGCGTTTGCGTTCATTTTCTAGGTCTTGCGTGCGCTGCGAGACGAGCTTTTCAAGATTCTGTTCACGCACGCGAAGCATTCGTACCCGCCAGGAATACGAAATCCCGATCAGGGCTACCACGGAAACAATGATGCTCACATAGAACCACCAGGCTTCAAAAAAATAGGGTGCCACAGCTAGCGTGAGCGGGATTTGGGATTGAACCCAATAGCCTGTGTGGGTGCTCGCTTCAACATAAAACGTATAGTTGCCCGGAGGGACCTTGGTATAAAATGCCTCGCGACGGGTACCCGCATCTATCCAGTCGGGGTCATATCCCAGAAGCCGGTAGCGAAATCGAATCGATTCGGGGGCATGAAAGCTAGGGGCCGTATAAGAAATGGTAAACGAACGTTGATCCGCCGCAAGGTGGAGTTCATTCGCGACGGGCAGTGCTTCGTAATTAGAGGAGACGGCTTCAATAAGTACCGACGAAGGATTGGCAAGCGGAGTGGCCTCTTCCGGGTTTAGATAGACAACTCCATTTTGAGTGGGGAAACAGAGGTTTCCCTCAAAGCAACGAGAGAAAGAAGGCTGGGTACCTCCGTTGGCTTCTCGGCTTTTCATGCCATCCCGTTCGGCATAACCCGTCGAAAAAATGGATTCAATTTCACCGGCGGCATACCGATTGAGAATGTCGCGCTCCACCCAGAAAATGCCTCGGTTCGTGCTCATCCATAATCGACCACTTTTATCCTCCGTAATGGCATGAATGACATCATCGAAGAGGCCAATATTGCGGGTATAGGAAGTGATGAGGGCATCCTTAAGGTTGGAGCCCTGCAAAGCAATGCGAGCCAAGCCCCGTTCTTCCGTTCCGATCCAGAGAATGCCATCTTCATCTTCGTATATGGCACGGATTAAATTACTTGGCAGACCATCCGATTTGTTCAGGGTTTGGTATTCCCCATCACGGTAACGTACCAAGCCTGCCCCATTGGTTCCAAACCAAACAGCGCCATCGCGAGATTGTGTGATTTGTCGATAAGTAAACGTAGGGAGTGATAAGGTGCTTGCTACCCGGGTCCATGTATCGTTTTCTCGGAGTAATAAATCATTTTCGGTGCCCATCCAAAACCGTCCGTCTAAATCTTCAAACATCGCATGGACGGCTTCCATGTGCGAAAGCTCGGGATGGGAGAACGGAATACAGGCGCTTCGATCCGGTTCAAAGATACACGGTGGTTGGGGCCCCCAAAAGCTTACCCACAATCGTTGTTGGCTGTCTTCAAAGAGGGCCCGTACGGATCGATTTGGCAAATCCTCCTGGGAATAGTTAACAAAACGCCCATTTGTGTATCTACTAAGGCCATGAGTGGTGCTTACCCACAATTCTCCGGCTTGATCTTCGAGGACGGCATAAGCATTGCGTCCTACTAAGCCATCTTCTAGGGTGAGGGTAGTCACAAGGGCGGGTCGGAGTTGGTGTAATCCCTCGTGGGCAGTCGCAATCCAAAGATGACCTTCATGGTCGAAGAGCAAGTCCTGAATTCCGTGTTCAAATACACGAACCAATTCATTATTCAGATAGAGGTGTGTCGGCGTATAAAACCAACGCCCGCCCTCACCATCGATTATGTGTTTTCCATAGCCGCCTACGCTTTCCGAAAACCAACGAAATCCCGATCCGTCATTTTGATAGAGGTGTTGCTCTGTAACTAAATATTGAGTTCCTGCGGGGTCTTCAAAAAAAGCAGTTCCGGTGGCAGGGAACGCCATGCCTGCTATTTCCACGCGCGTGAACGCACCGTTCTTCCACGAAAAAAAACCATCCTGTTTGGTACCTATCCAGAGGGTACTATCGGTGGCTTCATGCAGGGCATTTACAGTCTTATCGGTGAAGCCATTCCTACCGTCGTACCTGGTGACTTCCTCTCCCGGAGAAATTTGAAAGAGAGCAGAATAAATCCCGCCTGCCCAAACCGATCCATCCTGGGTACGAATAATTTTGTTTACGGGCTCGCCGACATGCTGACTAGCAAAAGGAGTTAGGGAACTCCCATTCCAATAACGCAATCCTTCAAGCGTACCTACCCATAGCGTTCCAGCCTCATCTTGATACATACTAAACGCAAATCCTTGAGGCAATCCGTCAGAGACCCCACAGGTTTTGAAACCACCCTTCGTGTATTGAATAAGCCTATGATCCTCTGTGCGAAGCCACAAAACCCCATCTGGTGTTTCTATTAAGTCCGCAATCCGGTTCGAGACGAGCGAAGGGGTATTGCTGGTATTAAAAACCGTAAACGAAACGCCGTCAAACCGAATGAGACCATCATGGGAGGCAAGCCAGAGATAGCCGTTACTGCTTTGCAAAAGGCGGGAGAGCGCATTAACAGGCAGGCCATCTTTTACGGTCCAGGCTTCCTGTACATACCGAGGGTTGCTGCCCAACTCCTCGATGCTTTGGGCATATCCTTGAGAGGGGAGAAGGCCTGAAAAGGTAATTATAAATAATGCACCTAGCCCTGCTCCTGACAATAAAGCATAATTCGGGCGCAACCAAATGTCTCCCCGAAGGCTGGATGGCCTACACCGTGTGTCCATCATTAAGCCTCACATGCCAAGCGAATTTTAACAAAACAATACTTAAGAAATGAAAGCCAAAATGCCAAGTCTGGAAGGAGAGAGAAAAGATAAAAAGAACAGAGTCAGATACATTGCTTTACGGATACCGCTTCACTTCGAAGAAACAGCATCGATGTGGAATGTGAGGATAGAGGTGTGCGGCCAGAGGGTGGCGGGTACGGGGGACGGAAAAAGAAAAAGGCAACTACTTTAAAAAGCAGTTGCCTTCACATCTCTATAGGGACGGACCCTAGTACGAGCGACTATGTTTACGAGCGTTGCGTTGGGCTTTTTGCTTAGCCAGCCGGCGCTCTTCCGAGGGTTTGGTGAACGCCATATTTTGCCGGTAAATACGCAGAACCCGGCTGCGGTTTACGGCACGCTTAAAACGCCGCAAAGCGCGATCAATGTTTTCCTTGTCTCGTACTTTAACGCCAACGCCCGTTTGATGTGAAGCCAACGTAATCCCTCCGTAAGGACTAGATATAGATGTTTATAACAGCCCTATAAGGTAGAGGTATCACTGGGCGCAATCAACCAGCCACACTTGAAAATTTTGTATGGAACCACAAAGAAAACTCTTTCTGGCGACTCGCAATGTGGGAAAAGTAGCCGAGCTTGCCGTTTTGTTGAAGGACCTACCCATTCATCTAGTCACACCAGATGCATTCGAAGCTCTTCCTGAAGTTGTGGAAGATGCAGACACCCTCGAAGGAAATGCACAAAAGAAAGCTGAGATACTAGCGGCGTACACCGGTCTTTCTTGTCTGGCTGATGATACAGGACTAGAAGTCGAAGCCCTGCAAGGAGCGCCAGGGGTGTATTCGGCACGTTTTGCTGGTGCAGATGCTACAGACGCCGATAATCGAGCCGCGCTCTTATTTGCCTTGCAGGGAGTCAAAAATCGCCGGGCACATTTTCGGACCGTGATTGCTTGGAAATCGAAACACACCCTTCGGTTTTTTGAGGGTGTTTGTAAAGGAAGCATTCTGGAGGCCGAACGGGGGAGTGGAGGGTTTGGCTACGATTCGTTGTTTGTTCCAGACGGGGAGGGACGATCGTTCGCCCAGATGTCAAAAGAGGAAAAAAACAAAATCAGTCATCGGGGGAAAGCACTTCAGGAATTTGCCTCCTATATCCGTTCATCATCCGAAAGGTAATTTTCTCAGAAAGCTACCTGCCCACAAGGTGATGCGGGCTATTGTGGGGCGGTGCAAATATGCTGGGCATCGCCGATGTCGGGGAGGATACGATAGTGCTTTTGATCCCCACGCATACGCATATACCGTTCTTCCCCATGGCACAACAAGAGCAATTCTGTGTCAAGTGGAATCGGTTCAGCAAGATTGATCCCGAGGCGGTAGAGGATTTGCTCAGATTGAATGGTCAACAATTGACGCCCTGCTGGAAGTGGGGTAGTGCCAAGGCTAAAGCCAAGGGTACGCTCAACAATTTGTGGGGGTGCGGTTTGAGCCGTCCCTCGTGCGCCAAATGAAATAAAGATGAGCATCGGTACCAGGATTGCCGCCAGGCCATAAAAAATGATCCGACGACGCATATGACGCCGTTTCGCTTCCCACAACTCCTCAAACGACGCCGTGTATGAAGGCGCACGTTGTCCTGGATATCGCGTGTTGAGCGCTTCAGCATGTTCTGAAGCAGGCCCATCATGCGAAGCGCCAAGCAGTTCATGTAGTCGATGTGATTTCGACATGGGATACTGTGAGTGAGGGTTACTACGGCGCGAGCCAAGTAGCAAAAAACTTAAGCAAAAATGATACCACCTGCTCTCAAAATGAGCCTAAAGACGAATAAAATGGCGATATTCGCTCCATAATGGTCTCATTAAGAGAATGCGTAAATGAGATCCCATTTTGGATCATTTCCATTCTTCCCCAAATGGGTGATAAAGAAACCGGTATCGTTTACTAATTTCCACATTTACTTGGAGATACAGACACTAATCCATAGGCACCACGGTTTGGTTTGGGATTTAGAGGGAAGCCCGATTCACTAACACTCTTTAATACACAGAATAGATTTAAAAACCGATTTATCTTTAAAGGAAATAAGCAGTTGGAGGTTAAGGAGTAACAGGGGCTACATGAATGAGGGCTATAATATATTCACCTGAGCGAACGGTTGTGAAATGCTTCTTAGCATTGTTAGGTACCCTCCAGCCGGCAACACGTGCACAAATTGCTCCGAAGTATAGTGTCCGGGGCTCTCCACATGGAAATGGCGAAAGTTGTGCCAGTATTATGAGCATGTACCATCTGATAGGGTGCACCAACCGACTGGACCATAATCCGATCACCAGCGGGTGGTCTCTCGAAATGGAAGTACAGAAAGATGAGACAATGACTACCGTGACTTCATCCAAACCATGATAGTTGGTGGAATAAATGGACTCTTGAAAGCAATCTCTTGGTTAAAAAGGAGTACCGAAAGGGAAAGGTATCTCTAATCCACAGGGGCTCGACTAGGTGTAGTGGTTGGAGGGGGCGTGGTTTGATCATTCTCAAAAGTGAGGCGAGTTGAATCAGGCAAGGGGTGCAGGTTCTGAATAAATGAATTCGATTCGGTGACGATGAGCTCAAAAGAAATTTTTGCCCCGGTTGGAAGGTCGTTCACCGTTTCCAAAGGAGCTAACCGAAAGGTCATCTGCATGGCTTCCATAAAACCAGGAATAGCCTCATGGTGAATGACGGCTGCTTCGCCATTAAATTGGGGCCCTACGTAAACACCGCGTACGACATAGTGGGTAGCCGAATCAGACGTTTCCGATTGACAACTGGATAACGCACACCAAAGGAGGCTCATAAAAATGAAAAACACTTTCATTCGCATAAATCTAGTAGTTCGAACTTGATTCAAATTCATGCATTGGCTGTGGTCAGGATGCCAGTGTATCCGCTTCGGTCTTACAAGTTCAAGATAAAGCAGGAGGGCATGGGGTTTGTTTTTGCCCAGGAAATGTGGAACCGAAAAAAACACCCTGTTTAGAACACTCCGTGGGTTCGTTGAGCAACTGGTTTAGGTTGTTGTCTGGCCTATGCTCTCGAGCTTTCGTTCGTTGTGCTGTGCCCACGTCATAAATTGCCATGCCTGCCACTCGCCTCTCTGTTCTCATGGCCCTCCTTTTCCTGGGAGGAGGATTTATTCAACATTCCCAGGCTCAGTATTTCCGCTTCGGAAAGAACAAGGTGCATTATGGGGCGGATACCTGGCATTACGTACAATCGAAGCATTTCGATGTGTATTACACGGAGGGAGGACAGTATCTCGCAGAATTTACTGCCCGGGCAGCGGAAGAAGCCTACCTGCAGGTCTCCGCTCTTTTTCAACATCAGATCTCTGACCGTATCCCGTTTGTGGTGTACCAGAGCCATAACGCCTTCGCGGTAACCAACGTGGTTGAACTTCCCACCTATGCGGAAGGAATTGGGGGGGTCACCGAGTTATTTAAAAACCGCATCGCCATTCCTTTTACGGGCGATTATAAAGATTATCGCCGGGTGGTTCATCATGAATTGGTGCATGCGGTTGTAAATGACATGTTTTACGGAGGGTCGATACAATCGATCATTCAGAACAACATACAGCTACGTATCCCGCTCTGGTTTAATGAGGGCATTGCGGAATATGCTGCCTTAGGCTGGGATTCCAATTCGGATATGTTTGTCCGGGAAGCCGTCTTGGAAGACAACCTCGCACCGATCCCCTACCTGAACGGATATTTTGCCTACCGTGGCGGACAGAGTGTGTGGGACTATATCGCTGAGCAGTATGGCGAGGAAAAAGTAGGCGAAATTCTTCAGCGTCTCCGGCTTACCCGTTCTGTAGAGTCTGCGTTTCGCCGTTCGACGGGGCTTAATCTGGAGGAACTATCCGAACGGTGGCAGAAGTCGCTCAAAGAAATATATTTCCCTGAGATCGCAGCCCGAGAAGACCTAGACGATATTGCAAAACCCATTTTAACGCGAGAGAACGCAGGGTACCTGAACACCAGCCCTGCCTTGTCTCCGCAAGGAGATAAAGTGGCGTATATCACCACGCGCAATGGGTTGTTCGACGTGTTTCTTGCCAGTGCCAATGATGGAAAACTGCTCAAAAAATTGGTGGACGGGCAAACCAGCGCTGAATTCGAAAGTCTGCGAATTCTTACCCCTGGACTAACGTGGAGCCCCGACGGAAAACAAATTGCCTTGGCCGTAAAAAGCAGTGCGACGGATGCCATTGCGGTGATCCACACCGAAACCGACGAGACCACGCACTACCGGATTCCCGGGATTGATCAAATTGTGACGGTAGCCTGGAGCCCCGACGGACAGCACATCGCATTCGAAGGCTCAAAAGATGCCCAAAGCGATATTTACGTGCTAAACCTCGCGTCGCAGGAAACCATCAACTACACCAACGATGTGTTTAGCGACCACGAACCTTCCTGGAGTCCTGATAGCCAATGGTTGGTGTTTCACAGCGACCGGGGGGGCTACACCATGTTGGGGCGGCATCAACCCCATTCGTTTGACATGGTGCAACATGATTACAGCCAGCACGAAGTGTATCGCCTCCACCTCGACGCCACGCAGGCTGAACGGCTGACCTTTAGTGAACGATGGGATGAAACCAGTGCCAAAGTCGGCCCCGATGGGGAGCTTTTGCTTTTCATCTCAGACCGGAATGGTATATACAACCTGTATGAAAAAAATCTAATAACGGGGATAGAACGACCGCTCACCGATGTCACGGTTGGGATCATGCAGGTAGCGTTGTCAGGAGATGGCAAAAAGGCGGCACTGGTGAGCTTGAAAGGAGGGACTCACTCCATCTATGTATTGAACAATCCCTTTGAACGCAGACTTGAACAGGAATCCCTGGTGCCAAACGTATGGGCGCAGCGGGTGCTACAGCAAACCGCTCAGCCTGCACCGGCATTGGCCTTGGCTCAACGTGCACTTCGGCAGAGTAATCCGTTTTTACGCGATGCTTCCGATGGCGTCGGTTATGACCATATGCACGAGCCAGATCCGATTGGGGTACTGTTGGCATCCCGTGCGCCGTTGCTTCCGGAGTTGGAGGAGGCACAAGGGCCAAATGATCAGGAAGCGCACGATACCTATGCAACCAATGGGACACATGAGAGCGAGGCCGATACAGATACGACTTCGTATGGTGATATCAAGGTAGATTTCCGAAATTATGTATTTGGGGAGGCGTTTGATGAAGCCGTAGGCGATGACATTCCTGATTTGATAGCCCGGAATCTTTTTAACCCTTCCGGAAATGTGGACAACGACGGGCATCTGGTGCCCAAAAAATACCGCCTCAAGTTCTCCCCAGATTTGGTTTACGGGTCCGCTGGATATGATGCCTTGTATGGGGTGCAAGGGCTGACCCAGATGCTGTTCAGCGATATGTTGGGCAACCATCAGATTTTTGTGGCGACCAATCTGCTGATCGACTTACGCAACTCGGATTATCTGCTGTCCTATAGTTATCTACCCCGACGGGTGGACTGGCGGCTTTCAGCGTTTCACATTTCTCGGCTGTTGCTCGATAGTAGCCTGCGCGTATACCGCTATCGGTGGTACGGCTCTGGGATTGCCCTGACGTATCCATTCGACAAGTTTCAACGGGTGGATGTTGACCTGTCAGTCACGGGGATAAATCAGGCGGATGTAACAGATCCAGCCCTTCCCTCGGCCGAACGGGTGTTATTTTATCCGCAGGTCACCTACACCAAAGATGTCACAACGCCCGGTTACTTGTTCCCATCAGGTGGCCATCGGTTTGCCTTGAGCATTTCTGGTAGCCCTGGTGCTTTGCAAGGACAACAGGTTCAATTTGCTTCAATGTTGGCGGATGCACGGGCGTATACCTCGTTTGCTCGAGGTTTTTACTCCTTTGCCATCCGAGGGTCAGCAGGTGCCTCGGTAGGACCTGATCAGCAGCTTTTTTATACGTCAGGGGTTCAGAATTGGGTGAATCGGCGTATCGACCGGACCAACGGTTTTCCCATCTCCGATCTTTCGGATTTTGTATTTGCAACCCCTGTCCTTCCGCTGAGGGGGTTCGACATCAATGCGCAAAATGGCTCTTATTTTGGCTTAATGAACGCCGAGTTCCGGTTCCCGCTGGTGGCGGCTATTTTGCCGGGTCCCATTCCCCTGATCCCGCTTTATAATCTGCAAGGTACTGCCTTTGTGGATGCCGGGAGTGTATGGGGAGGACGAAATATCAACAACCGCCGGTTTAATGCCTTCTATCGAGATCCCGAGACAGACGAACGGTTGTTTGACGACCTGCTCGTGAGCGCTGGTGTTGGGATGCGTACCATCTTGTTGGGCTATCCGGTTCGGCTCGATTGGGCGTGGCCCCACAATGGTAATAACTTCGAGGAGTCGCGACTGTATTTTTCAATCGGGCTTGATTTCTAGGCTTGTTTTTGACGCATTTCCCGTCTTCAGAGTCATAATCCTGGATGCCTTGGATTGGTACCGGCCAGAAGATGGGTGGCGTTGGAGTCAAGTGAACGCCGTGATAGCATGGGAAAATGTTGCGTAGAACCCATGAAATCCGAGGGGGGAAGCAGCAGGGTTGATCTTTTTCCCCCCGAAGGCGTTGCTAGGAGCCGCTTTTTTAACACGCCCGGAAGCGCGGTTTAGGGTCGCAACGCCGCGTTTTTTTAAGGCCGAGGGCTCTCCTCGCTTTCGCTGACTTAGGCCAATCCAGACGGCAATGCAAACGACAATAACCCAACAAGACAGTCCAGTCGAATACGCACTGGAAATCACCGCCACTGCTGAAGAGTTGGCACCCAAACTTCAGAAAGCCCTCAAAACCCAACAGAAGCGTACCCAACTCAAAGGGTTCAGGGTCGGCAAGGTGCCTCTTCAACTTGTCAAAAAAATGTACGGTGAGGCCCTGGCTTTTCAACTCGCCGAAGAAGCCGTTCAGGAGGCCTACAATACCGAGGTGCTGGAACTGGAAGAGCACGAAGTATTGGGGCAGCCCACCATCACCAAGCTCGATTACAAAATGGACGGTGACCTGAGTGCCGTGGTTCATTTTGGCGTTCGCCCTGAAGTGGCGTTGCAAGACCTGGCAGGGGTACAGGTGGATGTATTGGCGCATGAGGTGACCGATGAAGAAGTGAGCGAAGAACTGGAGCGGCTCCGCGAACGCCACGCCGATCTCGTTCCGGTAGAGGACGAGGCCATTTCCGAGGCGCATCTGATCCAATTTGATCTGCAGGAACTGGATAAGGAGAGTGGAACCCCCATCATTGGTCAAAAAGATGAGGATCAGGAGTTTTTCCTTGGCGCAGACGGGCTCGATGAGCGCCCCTTGCTGAAACGCATCAAGGAGGCCGTGCTGGGAGCAAAAGCTGGAGACGCCATCTCATTTGATTTTGAGCACGATGCCGCGCATGGTCATGAAGAAGAAGGCCATCTCCACACGCATCGCTTCGAGGTTCAGATCAAAGAGGTAAAACGTCGCGAGTTGCCGGAACTAGATGATGCCTTTGCAGGGGAAATCTCAAACGATGAACTAGACACCCTCGATGCACTCCGCGATGAGGTGCGCAAAAGCCTCGAGCAGTCATGGGAACGGCAGGTCAAAGAGTTTCGGGAGAGCCAGATCGTCAAAAAGATGCTGGAGTTGCATCCCGTCCCCGTGCCCCAATCGGTGATCGAACTTTACCTCGACTCTTTTGTGGAGGACGTTAAAAAGCGCAACAAAGGCGAACTGCCCGCCCACTTTAATGTGGGGGCATTCCGCGATGCCAACCGGAAGGATGCTGAAGAGCAGGCGCGCTGGATGTTAGTCCGAGATCAAGTGGTGACGGCCAACGAGTTGAAAGTGGAAGATGAGGATCTGGATGCCCACTTTGCTGAACAGGTTGGAGACAGCGAAGAAATCTCCGTGGAGCAAATGCGTAAGTTTTATGATCAGATGGGGCTTGCCGGGCAGTTGGAGCAGCGGATCCTGAGCGAAAAAGTATTTGATACCCTGGCAGATCAATTGGAACTGGTGGAGAAGGACGCCGAAACCCTCGAAGCCGAGGCTGGAGCCGAAACCAATAGCGAAACGGAAACGACAGAATAAGGACCACAGATTCGTTTCAAAAGGCGTTCAAACCCCCGTTTGAGCGCCTTTTTTTATTTCGGCAACGCGAAAACGCGTTGGGATCTGGCCGTACAAAACGGGAGTTAAGAAAGGGAATTCATCAGAGGAACACCGCCTGAAAAAGGGGGGTAGGAGCCCCACCCCTAGACCACGAACCCAACCCTCTTCGTACAATGATAGAAGACTTTCTCAAGTTTACCAAAAGCCTGCAAGTCCCCTCCAGCATCTACAGCGGGTCATTCCGCAACGAGTCGATGGGGGCGTTGGTGCCGATGGTGGTCGAGCAAACCACCCGAGGCGAACGCGCCTACGACATCTTTAGCCGCCTGCTCAAAGAGCGTATCATCATCCTCGGAACTCCTATCAATGACCAGATAGCGAACCTGATCGTTGCCCAGCTTTTGTATTTATACAGCGAAGACCCCGAGCGAGACATCAACATGTATGTAAACTCTCCCGGCGGAGTGGTTTATAGTGGGCTCGGGGTGTATGACACCATGCAGTTTGTGGGCTGTGATGTGGCGACGATTTGTGTGGGACTGGCTGCTTCGATGGGGTCGGTGTTACTCACGGCAGGCGCTACCGGCAAAAGGGCTGCGCTTCCTAACTCTCGCATCATGTTGCACCAACCGCTCGGCGGTGCGCAAGGGCAAGCCTCCGACATTGAAATTCAGGCTCGCGAAATCCTGTGGCTCAAGAAGCGGCTCTATGAGATTATTGCCTTCCACACGGGAAAAAGCGAGGAACAGATCGAAAACGATGCCGATCGGGACTACTGGCTCAGTGCACACGACGCCAAAGATTATGGTCTGATCGACAACGTTATAGAGCCTGGAACTCGACCCTTATCGCGTGCTGCCACAAGTGATGAGTAACGGGCAAGGTGAACCGTGAATACGCCACGATGGGGCGGCTTTTCTTTGAAAGGCCGCCCTTTTTCTTTGCAGGATCACATTGAATAAAGTTGTGCCAATGAGATCTATTTCGTCCTCGTTACAAAAACCGGGCTCGATGATAAGGAGATAACAAAGTGGTAATCATCTCTTTACAGACCCTTGCGTTCTTTCATGGTTCACCCTTTGAAGCAAGCAAACTATTACCACAATGGTTTTTCTACATAAACGCCTCGCCTCGATAGCGGTATTCCTCAGTGTCATTTTTTTGATGGGATGTGACGCCACGTCTCCGGGAGGAGACGTACAGCGCACCAACATGAACGCCCCAGTGTTGTTGGCTCCTCTTGAGGACAAGGCCATGATGTCAACAGACCCTTTCGTATTTCGCTGGACGTCCGTTCCTGAAGCCGTGGGATACGAATTAGAGATACGCGACGAGTCGGAGAATCAAGAACCCCTTGTTTTTCGAAGCGCCAATCCAGCCTTCACCGTAGCGCTCGAACAGGCGGGAGGGCACACCTGGCGGGTGCGTGGGTTTGACGACCTCAACCGCGTTGGCTATTGGAGCGAGTCCCGTCGTATCGACGTTGTTTCTACCCAATGAGGGTTGCGGCTAGCGCTTACGGAAGACAGCGCGTACTTTGTCCGGCATTCCGATGTGGCTTCCGCACGGATCCGTCGAACACTGCATTGCCTCGTAGTCCTGTGGGAATCAAAGTCCTTGATCCGAGTGAAAACAGTCGTGTCCCTTTTCTGCGGGGTATCCTGACACGCTCCCTCTGTGAGGCTGGTCTGGGTTTCTCGGAGGCCTATACCATCGCGAACGACGTACGAAATCGGCTTTCTAACAATGCCGAAATTAATACGGAGGAACTGGCGGCGCTTGTGGCACAGGTGCTGGAAAAGCGGGGCTATGCCGAAATAAAGACACGGTATTTAGAAGGTCCCCCCCAGCGAAAATCGTTGGTGATTTTTAATCGCGATGGCAGCTTTCGGCCCTTCTCCCGGACCCAACTGGCCCAGTCGCTTGAGTGTTGTGCATTGCCTGCTGATGAGTGTTATTCGATTTCATCAGCCATAGAGCAGCATCTCATCGCTGGAGGGATTCAAGAAATCGTGTCGACGGAGTTAGAACAACTCACGTATCAGTTCTTACTGGAGCGTGAGCCGGGGGAGATGGCAAAGCGGTATCTGGTGTGGTTGGAGTTTTTGCAAAGCAACGAGCCGCTGATTTTGATGGTGGGAGGAACCACTGGCTCGGGCAAAAGCACCATCTGTTCGGAAGTGGCGCACCGGCTCAACATTGTGCGTACCCAGTCGACGGATATGTTGCGGGAAGTAATGCGCTTGATTCTCCCTTCCCGGCTGATTCCGGCTCTGCATGCCTCGTCGTTCAACGCCTGGAAAACCCTTCCCTCAACCGAAGGAAGTCCTGCTACCTTCGAGAGTCATTTTGCGGAGGGTTATCTCACCCAGGCACGACAGGTTCAGGTGGCCATCGAAGGGGTGTTGCGCCGTGCTGAACGTGAACAAATTTCGTTGATCCTCGAAGGAGTGCACGTGTTTCCTGCCTTGCAACGTCACTTAGAAGAAGTCAGCGATGCGATTGTCACACCGGTACAAATGGTCGTTCCCAAACGCAAACAACTACGGCGCCATCTCAAAGGACGAGGCCTCCAGGTGGCAACCCGGCGGGCGGAGCGGTACCTCGAACATTTCGACGAAATCTGGGAATTGCAAAGTTTTTTGCTGGATGAAGCGGAGCGGTATGACGTACCCATCATCCCAAACGTAAATGAACAGGAAGCCGTTCGGCTCTTGTTAGAAGCCGTTTCCGAGCGCCTCGCCAAGCGGTTCAAAGGAACACCAAAAAACGCTTTCGCCTAGCTGCTTGCAAAGAGGAAAACCTGCACTACACCTATGTCGGTCCCTAAAGGCATTGTTATTATTCTAGATGGAATAGGGGACCGTCCTATATCTAAATTAGGAGGAAAAACCCCGCTGGCAGCGGCACATACGCCCCATCTGGACGCGTTGGTGAAGCGCGGCGTGTGCGGCTTGATGCACCCATTGCAGCCGTGGGTCCCCGTCGGCACGCAGGTGGGCATGGGGCTTTTGTTGGGTGTGCCACCGGCGGACCTGCCCCGGCTTACGCGGGGCCCGATCGAGGCCGCAGGTGTGGGCATAAAATTACAGTCCGGAGATGTCGCATTACGCTGTAATTTTGCCACCATCACCCCGTCTGAGGCGGGGTTTGCCATTGTTGACCGACGGGCAGGTCGTATTCAGGCCGATCTTTCTGCGTTGTCCGAAAGTCTGGATGGCATGGGGTTGAGTGACGGAGTAACGGCCTCTTTCAAGCGCTCAACGGGGCACCGGGCTGTATTAATTCTACACGGGAATGAGCTTTCCGGCGATATCACAGATACTGATCCTGGAGCAGGGGCCTTCCAGGAGGTCTTGCAGTCCTGCAAGCCGCTGGATGCTGCAAATCAGAACGCACGCCGAACAGCTCACGCGGTCAATACCTTCATTCGAGAAAGCTATGAACGATTAAGCACGCACCCCGTGAATGCCGCGAGGCAAAAAGAGGGGAAACTGCCCGCAAATGGAATTATGACGCGTGGTGCGGGTCAGGCGGTATCGCTTCGTAACCAGCTGGTTCACTTGGGCCTAAAGGTGGCCGTAGTTACCGGAGAGCGCACGGCAGTGGGGTTGGGACAGCTGTTTGGGTTTTCTGTCCTCACCGATGCGTCCTTCACGGCCCTCCCCACGACAAACCTGGAAGGGAAAGTGCAGAGGGTTCAAGAAGCGCTTGAGACACATGATGTGGTCTATTTACACATCAAAGCCCCAGATGTCCTTGCACACGACCAAGATCCGGTGGGGAAGATGAAAATGTTGGAGGCCGTTGATCGAGCCCTTGAACCGTTGCTGGGACTTGAACATGTGATCCTTGTTACAGGCGATCACTCCTCCGATTCCTCCCTCGGGCGACATGTTGGGGATCCTGTACCGAGTTGCTTGGCGGCCCCGCACCTGCGCACGGATACGGTAGAGGTGTTTTCTGAAGAAGCCTGTTTGAACGGAGGTTTAGGCCATTTGTCAGCAACGCATTTGTTATGTGCACTGCTCGATCACATGAACCGTTTGCCCAACTATCGTCCTCAGCATTACGTGCTGTTCTAAGGCGATTGGCCGTTGGTTATTCGCTTTCAGAAGGTGTTTGCTGAAGCTTCTTATGCCGGATGTCTATGCCTTCGATGGCGAACACAGCGTGTTGCGCAATATTTTTGGCATGGTCCGCGATGCGTTCCAGGCTTTTGCCGATAAAAAGGAGATAGAACAACTTGTCTACCTCACCCGGGAACGCTGCTGACTTATCCAACATGGAGTCGGTGAGCGTCGCGAATGCCCGGTCGATGCGCAGGTCGTGTGCAAGCACTTTGCGGGTCAGGATGGGGTTGCGCCCGAAAAAAGCATCCTGCACCTCACGGAGCATGGCGCGAACTTCGTCGGCCATGTGCACCAGGGGATCGAGGCTGAGCGATGAAGGCCAGGCATTGACACGCAAAACAACCTTTGCGATGTTTTTGCACTGATCTCCAATACGTTCGAGGTTCGTGTTTGACTTGAGTACGGCAATCACCGTCCGAAAATCACGCCCATTGGGCTGGTGCCGCACCAGAATCTGTTCACACTTGCGATCGATGCTAATTTCCAGCGCATCGATGGTATCGTCGTTCTGATAGACCGTTTGTGCCAGTTCCTGATTATGGTCGGCCAGGGCATTAACGACGTTGGAGAGTTGTTCGTCTACCAACTCGAACATGGAAGCAACCTGACGGAGCAGGGCATCCAGTTCATGTTGAAGATGGCGGCGAAGGGTCACAACGGAATCACATTTTGAGGGAACGGTGGCGATTTTTAGTGGTCACCTTTATCCGTAGCGCCCTTCGATATAGTCAGCAGTTTCTCGATGTTGAGGCGTTACGAACATCTCCTCCGTGGCTGTGTGTTCCACGAGCTTGCCCAGAAGCATAAAGGCACACTCATCACTTGCGCGCCGGGCCTGTGCCATGTTGTGGGTGACAATGAGGATGGTGTAGTCTCCTCGGAGTTGCCAGATCAACTCTTCCACCGCTGCCGTGGCTTTGGGGTCGAGCGCCGAGCAAGGTTCATCCATCAGCAAGACCTCGGGCTTAACGGGAAGGAGCCGCGCAATGCACAGTTTTTGCTGCTCTTCCAGCGACAACTCAGTCGCTTTGCGTTCCAACTTGTCCTTCACCGTGTCCCACAGTAGCACTTCTTCCAAGGCTCTCTGCACAATGGCCTCTTTGTCTACCTTGGAGGCCTTCTGTTTAGATCCGGTGTGTAGGTTATAGCCAAATAAGATGTTTTCCCGCACCGAGATAGGGAGAGGATTGGGGCGTTGAAACACCATACCCACCTGTTTGCGCAATTGCGCCAGCTCCACGGAAGCGTCGTACACATTATGCCCCTGCACTTCAACCACGCCCTCGGTACGCACGTAGCCCCACCGCTCGTTGATGCGGTTGACACACCGCAACAAGGTAGACTTGCCGCAGCCGGAGGGGCCAATCAAGGCCGTAATAAGCCCACGTTTGACCTCAAAGTCTACATCGAAGAGCGCCTGGAAGGTACCGTACCACAAGCTAAGCTTTTCAGTACGGATCGCCATCTCGGCGGTTTGGGAAGAAGATATAGAATCGGTAGATGTCACAGTCGGATAGAGTATTAGCCGAAGCGTCCTTCGATATAATCGCGGGTTCGGGAGTCTTGCACTTCCCCATTAAAAAGGGATTCCGTCTCACCAATTTCCACACAGGAGCCATTCAGGAAAAAGGCCGTTCGGTCGGCAAGGCGACGGGCTTGCTGTACCAGGTTGGTCACCATGATTATGGTCATTTCCTGCTTCAACTCTTTCAGCACATCTTCGATGCGCATCGTAGTCACGGGATCAACGGCAATAGAAAACTCATCAAGCATCAACAGGACGGGGTCTTGCGACAAAGCCCGGGCGATGGTGAGGCGTTGTTGCTGTCCCCCGGAAAGGAGGCTGCCCAGAGAGTCCAGTCGGTCTTTCACTTCATCCCACAGCGCAGCCCGCTGCAAGCAACGTTCAACGATCACATTCAGGTCCGCCTTTTTCTTGATGCCGCGCAAGCGGGGTGCCAGTGCCACATTTTCGTAAATACTCAGCGGCAGGCCAACGGGGAGGGGAAACACGACGCCCATGCGTTTCCGGAGCGCGTACACATTGCGCCACCGTTGAATATCATGGCCCAAAAACTCGATGCTCCCGGAAATGCTCATCGAAGCATCAAAGAGGTTCATGCGGTTGAGGGCCTTCAAAAAAGATGTTTTTCCACTTCCGGCAGGACCGATAATGCCAAAGATTTCATGCTCCCGAACGTCGAGTGTGGCATTGCGCAGGGCCGCTTTTTCTGCGTAGGAAATGCTCAGGTCCTTGATGGACACGACCGTGCGTGGGGTATCACTGCTCCGAGGCGTAGAAGCTTGTACAGATGCTACCATTTCTTTTTGCCTCGCAGGTAGATTCGGAAAGAAATAGACAAGGCGTTCATGATTAGAACGATGGCGATGAGGACCAGCGCGACACCATACGGCAACGCCTCGGGGACATCAGGGACCTGCGTCGAGATGACATACAGGTGCAAGGAGAGGGCCATGGTTTGGTCCAGCACACTCTCGGGCAGGAACGGAAGGAAAAAAGCTGCTCCCGTGAACATAATCGGCGCAGTTTCGCCAGCCGTTCTGGATACCTCCAGGATAACACCCGTGAGGATGCCGCTGACGGCGTTGGGAAGTACTATGCGCCGAATGGTTTGCCATCTGGTTGCGCCCATGTTCCAACAAGCCTCCCGAAAAGCTTGCGGTACGGCCTGCAACGATTCCTTGGTGGCAACAATGACCACCGGAAGGGTCATGATGGCAAGGGTCAGGCTGGCAGCGAGGATGCTGGTTCCGAAGCCGAAGAACAAGACAAAGGCCCCAACGCCGAACAAGGCGTGCACAATAGAAGGTACCCCGGCGAGGTTAATGATGGCGAGGTTTATGACCCGGGTGAGCCAGGTGTCTTTCGCGTATTCGCTGAGGTAAATGGCTGCCGCAATCCCGAGCGGAACCGATGCAATTAATGCAACCGTGACGAGGGAAATAGTCC